>CALMYC010000056.1 GCA_937873385.1 uncultured Flavobacteriales bacterium
GGTTCCATGCCAAGCTTCTGTGGGGCCGAGCCTTTACCATACCCACGGTCCTTGCATTGGAGCGGATGCCCCAACCAAGCGACCACAACCAACAGGACCTTGACAACACGGAAGCCGAGGTTGGCATGCGCATTGGAAATTCCATCCGTGTCACCGCCAGCATGTACCGCATTTCCCCCACTGTCCCCGCGCCGATCGCGAGGGACAACTTGTCCCTCTCCCCTCCAACTCCTTACACCAGCCCGGGCACGGCAGGCGCAAATGCAACGATCCAGGAGGAAACAAAACGAATAAGTTTATTGGCTGGCCTTGCCGCCTATCAAACCTTGCAGGGCCATCATTCAACTGCCGATGCGGGGCCCTCCCGAACCAACCGCTTCAATCCAGGCCTTCCGGGCATGAGGGTCACGGCCGCCCTTGGCTATGATGCAGCACCCTGGATCACGTTGAGCTGCCGCGCCCAATGGCAAACCGGGCTTTCATCATGGACCGTGACGGAAGACGGGGGAATTGCCCCGGAGGTCCTTCAAGACCAGGTAAACCTCTTTGCCGGCCTGAATTTGCGGCCTGGCAAGGAGCACCGGTTATCCATAGAACTGGCTTGCGCCAATCTGCTGGACACTCCGCTTGTCCTGACAACGGCTGACGGCCTTGGCGCCTTGCACTACCAACTGAACAGCCGGGAATGGCGCTTCGGACTAACCTACAGGTTTGCCCAATGACAGGCTGCACACGCACCGCTTGGACCTTGTCGTCATGGGTATTCCTGGCATTGGCCATGCAAGCCCAGCAAGAAGACCTGCTCTCCTCCGCGATCATGTCCGGATCGGGCAAGGACCGCACCGAAAGCCTGATCGAGCTTTCCACACATGAACGTGAAGCCGGACACTACGCCAAGGCCGCGGAATATGCCCTGATGGGGAGTGCGGAGGCGGAAAAGAATGGCCTTGACCTTGATCAGAGCCGTGCGCTGCTGGAATTGGCAAAGGCACAAAAAGCCAACGGGAACATTGAAAATGCCATCGGAGCCGCGCTGCGCTCCACATTGGTGAACGGATCGCTGCACAGCAGTTTGCGCACCAGCGCACTGATCTACCTCTCCGGACTGTACGTGGCCGCAGGCCATCCCCAGAAAGCACTTGAGCATTTGGAGGAAGCCCGGAAAAGCACCGGCGCAGGCCAGGTCCCGGCAAGCAGTTTCCTGCACGTGGAAGTTGCCGCGAAAGCCAGCATCCTCGACCCTGTCGCCATGGAAGCCTATTGCACGGCGCAACTGGGTGGTCAAGCCGCGAGATCCGACCCCGGGCTTGAATTCACTTTGCTCAGCCAACTTGCCTCCTCCCAAGCCCGTGAGGGAAAAAATGAGGCCGCCTTGGAAAGCGAAGAGCAGGTGTTGCGCAAGGCCATTGCCACCAACCGTCCGTTGGAAGCCGCGATCAGCGCGAACAACAAGGCTGAACTGTACAACCGGGCCGGCTTGAAGGACAAGGCCATCGAAGCCTACAACCAAGGGTTGATCCTGGTGGAGGACCTGCCCGACATACGGCTGAACATGACCATCAATGCGGTCCATGCCATGGCCGAGGCCAACCACCGTGAAACAGCGTTGCGCACCCTGGAAGATGCCAAGCGGCAGGCGGGGCGCAACGGCCTGCATGCCATGATGCCGCGCGTGCTGCTCACGGAGGCCGCCGTGAGCCTGATGTTCGGCGACATGCAAAAAGCACAGGCCGCAGCCAATGCAGCGCTTGCCAATGCCGAAGAACAAGGCGCAGAAGACGAACAGGAACAAGCCTATGGGATGCTGGCGACCCTGTCAGAACGGATGCAATTGGACCAGGAAGCGCGGCAGTACGAGCGAAAAGCACATGAAATTGCCCAACGGGCCGCCCGCAAGCAGGACGAGACACGTGCCGAGCA
>CALMYC010000057.1 GCA_937873385.1 uncultured Flavobacteriales bacterium
GCAGCGGGGTTGCTCAGTTTGTCGGCTCGAAAGATCGGTTCTTCAGTATAACCGGAGGCTCAAAAAGGCCGTCCAGCAAGGCCGCAGCAATGCGAGGAGGCGAGGCGTACCCTTGCGGTACGTTGAGGATCTTGTCGAGCCGAGAACGACGCTGGAGGCACTTTTCAACATCCTGTTACACATGCGCCACTTTCTGGCGCCCCAGATAGATCTCTCGCACCCGGTCATCGGCCTGCACTTTTTCAACCCCGCACCGCTGATGCCCCTGGTGGAAGTGGTACCCGGCATGGTGACCGCCCCAGGGCTCGTGGACCAATGCATGGAACTGGTGCGAGGTTGGGGGAAGGTGCCCGTGGCATGCAAGGACACGCCCGGCTTCATCGTGAACCGGGTGGCGCGTCCCTTCTACGGGGAAAGTATCCGTATCTATGAGGAAGGCATTGCCGGCATGGCCAGTATTGACCATGCGATAAAGACGGTCGGCGGGTTCCGCATGGGGCCCTTCGAGCTAATGGACCTGATCGGCAATGACGTGAATTTTGCAGTGACCTCCAGCGTGTGGAGGGCTTTCTTCCACGACCCGCGCTACACCCCCAGCCTGACCCAGCAACGCCAAGTGGAAAGCGGCCGGTGGGGCCGCAAGACCGGCCATGGCTATTACAGCTATGCCGATGGGGCACCGGTACAGGCACCACAGGTGACTGAGGCCACGGCCAAGGCCATCGTGGAGCGTGTACTCGCCATGTTGATCAATGAGGCGGCGGATGCGCTCTTCCTGCAAGTGGCCAGTGCTGCGGACATCGACCTTGCCATGACCAAGGGTGTCAACTACCCCAAAGGGTTGCTGGCTTGGGCCGATGAGCTGGGCACGGCGCACTGGCTCGGTGTCCTGGAAGCCTTGCAGGCTGAATACGGCGAAGACCGCTACCGCCCCTCCCCGCTTTTGCGGCGGATGGCCAGGAACGGTGCGAAATTCCGGTCTTGAGCCGGTCCAACTGTGTTGTCACGGCGGGATGTGGACCGAAAGGTGACCGAGGGGCCTCCCACCAGATCGGAAAGCGGCTTCGTTCCACCTTGCGATCAGGCCGCGCACGGCCAATGCACCAGTCGATCATTGTGGCGCTCGCAAAACGCTGTTGCCGTGAAGAACGATCACCAAGGACAATACTTTCCATGTAAAATATACAAGTACCTTTGCCCTCCATTCAACCAACCAAACATGACGACCTTGAACCGCTCCTTGCTGATCGGCACCGCATCGGCGATGATCGCCCTGGCTTCCTGCGGAACGCCGGAAACACCCACCCCTGCAGCCCCCACGTCAGACACCTCCAACGCCCCAGAAGTCGTGTACAACATGGACACGGCCACTAGCGCCGTGGATTGGGAAGGCACCATGGTGGGTGTCAAAAGCCACACCGGCACACTTCATTTCACCACCGGTGAACTAACTGAAAAGGGCGGCGCCCTGGTTGGCGGTTCCTTCACCGTGGACATACGCTCCTACACCTTCACGGACACCAACTATGCCAAGCCCGGTTCCAAGCAGGGAACCCGGCAGAACCTCATGGGCCACCTGATGTCCCCGGATTTTTTCGCCGTGGACAGCTTCCCCACTGCACAGTTCACCATTACCTCGGTGAGCGGCAACACCGCCACGGGCGACATGACCATCCGTGGCCACAAGAACACCGAAAAAGTGGAAAACATCAGCATAAGCGCCGATGGCAAGACGATCCAGGCCACGGGGGACCTCACCTTCAACCGCCAGAAATACGGGGTATCCTGGAGCTCGCCCATGAAGGATGCCGTGCTTTCCAATGACATTGTACTGAAGATCGTTCTGAAGGGCACTGCCAAGTGATCGAACGTGTTTGGCGTTAGTGCCGCCTCATAAAAAAGGGCCAACCGTGACAGGTGGCCCTTTTTTCATGAACACGGCTGTCCTCATTCACTTTCGCAGGCGGTTCCGAAGCGCGAATGTTTGTTGTTCGGCCCGTCCCCGGTGGCACAGCGTGCACGCCCTTTCACGTCAGCATCCATTTTCATGGGGGCCAGCAAGGCACCACCGGCCTCCGCCACATAATGGTAACCCTCAACTCCCTTGGTCCGGACGGAAGGGCAGGCGGGTTTTACCACGGGACGCAAGGCTCTCCCGGGGGGCAGTTTCATGGCATCCCTGTTTTCCATTCTTGCTTTCGGTTTGGTTCTATTGGAATGTCCAGCCGGTGGTTCCGGCCGTATTGTTCACGGGGTTGAGCATCATCACGGGGATCATGGCCTTATTGGTGATCATGTCTTCCTCATAAGGCACGCCCAATGTGCCGAAAATATTGGTTCCGGCCATGTTCATCACGGCAATGAGGTCCGCGTCGATCTTCTTGGCATAATCCAATACCGCCAACACAAAGCCATTGCTGCCCGTGTCGGCCACCATGGCCTCCATGGGAATGTTCCGTTCCTCGAAGTACTTCTTTGCGAACAGGATGTTGTCCTGCAATTGATGATGGAGGAACTCATCGGACTCCCTTGGAATGATGACATGGGCCGTTCCCTTGAAATACGAGGCCAGGCGGGCCACCAAGCCGACGTTCTGCCGCGTTTCGCGCTGCAGGTCCATGGGCACCACAATATGGCGGTAGCCTTCCGTCCTCAAGCCCCCCCCCCCCACCACGATCGCGGCACCCCCCACCGCGTCGGCCGCAGTTAGCGCGCAGAATGCCGCCAACGAGGTCGCGGTCGCCGCGTTCCTCGATCGCGG
>CALMYC010000058.1 GCA_937873385.1 uncultured Flavobacteriales bacterium
ATGGGCGGCACGGCACAAAGCAGTTTCATCGGCACATCCGATTGGGTCCCGTATGCCGCCCTTCAGCAAGTGTTCACCGGTACTGTGGCACCCATGACCGGCACCTGGATGCAGATCACGTTGGACACACCTTTCCATTGGGACGGGCTTCAAAACGTGGTGGTGGCCGTGCATGAAAACAGCCCCGGCTTCGGCTGCACCGCTGTTTGGAGATCCTTTGATGGCGGGGCAAGCCGCGCGATGCTCTTCCGAAGTGACTTCCAGGACCCCGATCCAGCTTCCCCCCCTGCGGCGAGCAGCATGCCTGCCACGCAATTGGCCCAAGTGCAGTTCCTGGGTGCAACGGCAGCATGCATGCCGCCAACAGCAATTGCCGCAAGCGGCATCACCCCGGGATCATTCCAGCTCAACTGGGCGGACAACGGTGCCTCCACCTACACCTACGAAGTGCGCAGCAGCGGCGCACCGGGTTCCGGGCCGGGCGGCTTGTTCGCCACAGGTGATGTTGCCTCGGGCATTCCGCCAACGGACATTCAAGGCCTGCTCCCGAACACGGCCTTCGCCGCCTACCTGCGCAGCAATTGCGGCGGAACCAGTTCATTGTGGAGCTATCCGTTGGAGGTGCTCACGCCGTGTGACCCCGTGCCCGTGCCTTATCTGGAAGACTTCAGCAGCGTAACCACCCCGGCCTTGCCTTCGTGTTTCACCACTGTTCAAGTTACCGGACAACCATGGAACACCGTTGCCTCCCCCATGCCTGGCATGGACGGTGCGTGCGCACATGCCGCCTACGACCTGATCACCCTGCCGGACCAATGGCTCTTCACACCCGGCCTCAACCTGGAAGCCGGATCCGTGTACCGGCTCAACTACCTCTACGGAAACGGCAATGTGGACGCGCACGACAGGCTCTCCGTGTACCTCTCCACGGGGCGCTCCGCATCCGATACCATCGCGGTGCTTGCCCAACATGCGGACATCGCCACGGCCATTGCACTCGCCGGTCAAGGGGAATTCTCCCCCGCCGCCAACGGCACCTACTACATCGGGTTCCGCTATTTCGCATTGCCTGACGGGAATCCCTCGCAGATCTTCCTCGACCACATCCAACTTGACACCGTTCCGGCGTGTGCACCGGTGCTGCAGTTGGAAACCGTTTCAACGGGGCCCAACAGCGGGACAGCCAGTTGGACGGCACCGGCAGATCCGCCGCCGGGAGGCTACGACCTCTACTTCAGTACCGACCCTGCGGCACCAACCGCAGCCACGGCACCCAACATGACCGGCATCCCCGGGACCGTTCAGGCTCTGGACGCACTGACCAGCGGCCAAGCGGTGTACATCTGGGTACGCAGCCGTTGTTCCGTTTCCAGCACCAGTGATTGGACCGGGCCTGCCCTGCTCATCCCCGGATTGATCCAGATCGGCAACGGCACAGGCACCGATGGCTCCTACCCCATCAGTTCCTGCCACAGCTACAGCTATTCGCAACAGATCTACCTCGCGGCTGAGTATGGCGGCGGAACGATGATCACCCATGTGCGGTTCAAATACCTCGGCGGGTCCCGGGGTACCGCCTCGTGGGGGGGCCGGGCCCCGGTAGCAGG
>CALMYC010000059.1 GCA_937873385.1 uncultured Flavobacteriales bacterium
GCTCGTCCTCGCCGCGCGGCAGGAAGTCGGACGGCGCGAGCCACATGCTGTCCCGTCGGAAGACCTCCCGCTCGTGCGCGTAGTAGATCGAGGGCACCTCGAGACGCTCACGCTCGATGTACTGCCACACGTCCATCTCGGTCCAGTTGCTGATGGGGAACGCGCGGAAGTGCTCGCCCGGGCGCTTGCGGCCGTTGTACAGGTTCCACAACTCGGGCCGCTGGTTCTTGGGGTCCCACTGGCCGAACTCATCGCGGTGGCTGAAGACGCGCTCCTTGGCGCGGGCCTTCTCCTCGTCGCGGCGGGCACCGCCGATGGCGCAGTCGATCTTGTGCGTATCAATGGCCTCCAGCAGCGTGTTGATCTGCAATTTGTTGCGGCTGGCATAGAACCCCGTTTCCTCCTGCACCTTGCCCTCGTCGATGCTTTTCTGGACGCTGCCCACCAAAAGTGTGGCGCCGTGCTCGTTCACCAAGCTGTCACGGAACTCAATGGTTTCGCTGAAGTTGTGGCCCGTGTCCACATGGAGCAGGGGGAAGGGCACCTTGGCGGGAAAGAATGCCTTGCGTGCCAAATGAAAGCAGAGGATGCTGTCCTTTCCGCCGCTGAACAGCAGCGCGGGCCGGTCGAACTGCGAGGCCACTTCCCGCAGGATGTGGATGCTCTCACTTTCAAGTTCTTTCAGGTGGGTTAATCGGTAGGAGTGCATGGAGTTCATGTCCGTTGGATGCGCGGCAGCAGGTATTGGAGCAGATGGTCCGCGGCGGTATCGGCGCTCCGGTTGATCGTGGTGAGGCGCAGGGCGGGGGATGGCGGCGGCTCAAAAGGGGCGCTGATTCCGGTGAAGTTCTTGACCTCACCCTTGCGGGCCTTTGCATACAGGCCTTTTACATCGCGCCGTTCGCACTCCTCCAGTGGTGTGTCCACAAAGACTTCGATGAAATCCTGGGCCCCGATGATCGCCCGTGCCTGTTCGCGGATGGCGATGGTGGGGCTGACGAAGCAGCAGACCACCACTGCACCGTTCAGCAGAAACAGCTTGGCCACCTCGGCAATGCGCCGGATGTTCTCCGTGCGGTCTTCCTCGCTGAAGCCCAGGTTGCTGTTGATGCCAGTGCGGATGTTGTCGCCGTCCAACACGACCGCATAGTGGCCTCTGGCATGCAGGTGCCGTTCAAGCGCAATGGCGATGGTGCTTTTGCCGCTGCCGCTCAGGCCGGTCATCCACACGGTGCACCCCCTCTGGCCAAGCAGGGCCTCCTTGTCCGCTCGTTGGAGGAGGCGGTCGGAGACCGGGTGGATATGTTGCGGAGCATTGGCCATGAACGGATGCAAAGGTACTTCCCTGCCCCGGGGCCGGTGCCGATCCAGGTCAGGACAGGCAACAGGCGGAGCAAGTATCTTTGGCTTCCGCATGAGCATACTAGCAGCAAGAGCAGCCCTGTCAGGCAGGTCCGTGCCGTTCACATCGCCTCCCGTCGACCAAGTGGGCCTCGAGGAACGGGTGGCCCGCATCAAAGCGCGGAGCATCAAGAAGGAGGCGAAAGTCCAGGGGATGAAGCTGGCGCTGGGCATGATCGACCTGACCACGCTGGAAGGACAGGACACGCCGGGCAAGGTGAAGCAAATGTGCTACAAGGCCATGCACCTGCATGACCAGCTGCCCGGCCTGCCCACGGTAGCGGCGGTGTGCGGGTAGCCCCACCCCGGAAGAA
>CALMYC010000060.1 GCA_937873385.1 uncultured Flavobacteriales bacterium
AGGTCGTTGTTCCGCGTGGCGAACGAGTTCACCAAGGGGGCCACCACGTTGCGGCTCGACGTGTACAGCGAGCAGGACCACAAGAACCAGCCTTTGCAACAGTCGCTCACGGATGCCGAGAAGCAAGCACTGGCCAATGCAGGCGACGATCCCTTGGCGGCCGTGGTGCCCGGTGCGGACAGTTCAGCTTTTTCCGCCGACGAGGTGCTCTACGCGCGGGTGGATACCATGGGCTGGTCGCCGGTGTACCGCTACAGCACCAACCCGGACAGTGCGCGGTACCGCGTTTCCTTCAGTACCGTGGGCGCGGGCAGGGGGGACTATGTGCAGCAGGCGTTCACGCCGAACGGCCGGGTGTTCCGTTGGTTGGCACCGGACACGGTGAACGGGGTGATCATGCACAAAGGCGACCAGGCGCCGGTGCGCGTGCTGGTGCCTCCGCGCCACACACGCATGGCCACCCTGGGGGCGGAGCACCGGTTTTCAGCCCGCACCAAGGCCTGGGCGGAAGTGGCCGCCAGTGATGCCGACCAGAACACCTTCAGCCCCAAGGATGATGCGGACAACACGGGCTTGGCCTTCCGTGCCGGGGCCAGCCATGCCATTCCGATCGCCAAGGCGGACAGCACCCGGCAGATCACCATTTCCACGGACAATGAATGGCGCTCGAAAAACCTGCGCACCGTGGAGCGGTACCGGCCGGTGGAGTTCGACCGCGACTGGAACCTTGCGGGTGTGGTACAGGATGGCGACCAGGTGCTGTCCAGCGCAAGCATCGGCCTGTTGGCGGGCAAGAAGGGCATGGCCACGCTCACCGGTTCCCTCTTCCACATCGACCGGCGCTTCGACGGGTTCCGCCAAGCCCTGCAGGGCAACATGCGCCTGGGGAAATTCGATGCCGCGGTGGACGGCAGCCTTCTAGGCACCACCGCTGGCCTGGCATCCAGCGGCTTCCTGCGGAACAAGGCGATGCTGGCTTATCGGTTCAAGCCCATCACCGTGGGCCTGTCGGACGAACTGGAACGCAACCGCTTCCACAATGACAGCCTGCATGCGCTAACGCCAGGCAGTTATGCGTACAACGATTGGGAGGCCTTTGTGCAAAGCCCCGACCTGGCCAAGGCCAAGTTCCGCGTCAGTGCCGGGCAACGGCAGGACCAGGCCTTGCGCGGGGGCGCACTGGCGCCGGCCACGGAAGCGGACAACTATGCAGCAAGCCTGGACCTGGGCGGGAAAAAGGTGCGCAAGCTGGCTGCCACATTCAATTACCGCCGCTTGCGCATCCTGGACAGCACGCTTACCGCACAGCGCGCCGAGAACAGTTACCTGGCCCGGTTGGACCACGGCCACAGTGCGATGAGAGGCGTATTGACATGGGACATGTTCTACACCTTCGGCAGCGGCCTGGAACAACGGCGCGAATACATCTATGTCCAGGTGCCGGCGGGCCAGGGCATGTACGTGTGGAGGGACTACAACGGCAACGGCGTGAAGGAGCTGAACGAATTCGAGCTCGCGTCCTTCGGGTATGAGGCGGACTACATCCGCGTGTTCGTGCAGACCAATGACATGGTGCGCGTATACAGCAACCAGATGAGCGCATCGGGCGAGTTGCGCCCCTCCGCAGTTTGGCGGGATGCCAAGGGCTGGCGCGGCTTCCTGGGCAAGTGGAACGACGTGGCCAGTTTCAGCAGTGACCGCAAGACCGGGGACAACTCGAACGGCAACGCATTCAACCCGTTCATCACGGACCCGGCCGATACTTCATTGGTTGCGCTGAACAGTTCGGTGCGCAACACGATCTATTTTGACCGCAGCAGCAGGAGCTGGAGCATCGACCACACCTTCCAGGGTGACCGTGGCAAGAGCCTGTTGCTGAACGGGTACGAATCACGCCTCCGGGAAAGCCACTTGGTGCATGTGCGGTGGAACACCACCAGCGAGTGGACGCTGGAAGTGGAGGCCGCCACGGGCCGCAATGCCAGCAGGAGCAACCTGCTTGCAGGGCGCACCTATTCCATCCAGGAACAAAGCGCGGCGCCGAAGCTGACCTGGCAGCCCAATGCCCGCGTGCGGGGAATGGCCCGCTTCAAGTACACCGAAAAGCACAACTCCGGCGAATTTGGCGGCGAACGGGCATTGGTGAAGGACCTGGGCACCGAGTTCCGGTTCAATGCCACGGACAAGGGCACAGTGCAGGTGAATGCCAACCTGGTGGACATTGAATACGACGGCACCGTGGATTCCTCCCTGGGCACGGAGATGCTGAACGGGCTGAAACCCGGCACCAACGTGACGTGGAGCCTTGCCGTGCAGCGCAAGGTCAGCGACCATCTGCAAGTGGACCTCACCTACAACGGGCGCTCCAGCCCCGGCGCACCCGCCGTGCACGTGGGCGGGGCGCAAGTGCGTGCGTTTTTCTGAACGGGGAGGGTGCAAAGGAGCGAAGGGGCCTGAAGGCACCCTTGCTCGTTTACCTGCCCAAGGTCGGGTTGCCGCGGGCTACTTCAGGTTGAAGCTGGTGCTGCCCACCTTCATGCCGCTCTCATACACGTCCACTTTGTACTGGCCGCCGGTGAGTTTTCCCGTCGCGGTCCAGAAAACGCAGACATCCACAGGGGCATTCTGGTAATCCAGATCGCGCTTGGCGCTGTATTCACCCTCCACGCCGTCGAAGAAGAAGCGGTTGGCCTGCTCGGCCGAGGGAAGTACGGATCCATCCGGGCCGATGATGCGCATGTACAGTGTTTTCTTCCCTGCTGAAGTGATCCGGTTCTCCCCGAGGTTAAAGCAGCATTTGATCATTTCCGCCTTGCTGCTGCGGTCGGTGTCCACTTGCTTGCCGCTGTTGCGCACAAAGAGGGCATTGGCGGTCATGGCCGTGGCCGTAAGCACCGACCCCTTGTCGATCAGGGCTTGCTGCGCCGCGCTCTTGGTTTCCAACGCCTGCTTTTGCCCGGTCACCTCGCCGAGTTGCTGCTTGGTGGTGACGTTCTCGGCCATCAGGGCTTTGTTCACCTGGTTCAGCGAATCGATCGTGACCACGTAGCCTTTCATGATCTTGCGCAGGGTTTCCGCCTCTCGCTTGGCCTTGCCAAGGTCGTAGTTGCCGCGCTTTACCTTGTCCATCAGGGTCACCACCTGTTTTTGCACCGAATCCATGCTGGTGCGCAATTGGTCGTTGGTGGTGCTCAGCGTATCATACTGCACCAGCATGTCCTGCAGGAGCTTGGTCACATTGTCCTTCTCGCTGGTCACCGCAGTGACCTGATTGGCCGTGGCGGTGGCTTGTTCTTTCTTCTGGGACCAAAGGATCAACAGCACCACGTTGCTGATCAACAACAAAATGACCAGGACCAGCAACAGGGTATTTGATCGGTTCTTGGCGGGTTGGGGCATTTGGTCCTTGGGCTCCGTCATGTGGCTTTGGTTTAAGCTAAGGGGCGAAATTATCTTCGGCGATCATCGCACTACCCGTGCCAAGTACCAGTTGTCAACAGATCCTTGAACCATGGGCCTCCGCAAGCGCAGCCTTTCCCTTGATTTTGCGGGGCTTTTCCTGCCGCGCTGCTGCACCGGTTGCGATCAGGCCCTGATGGCTCATGAACAAACACTTTGCGGTGAATGTGTGGAAGATCTTCCCCGCTTGCGAAGCCAGGATGATCCGGGCAACAAGGTTGAACTGGTGTTTCGCGGGCGTGTCCGGTTGCAGGCGGCCAGCGCCTTTCTGCAGTTCACCAAGGACGGCATGGTGCAGCACCTTCTGCACCGGCTGAAGTACAAGGGGGAACGGGACGTGGGAATGGAACTGGGCCGACGAATGGCCGAAGAAGTGATGCCAAGCCCCCGCTTCGCGGATGTGGACGTGCTGGTTGCCGTGCCGCTGCACCGGAATAAGGAGAAACAGCGCGGCTACAACCAGGCCCAAGTACTGGTGGACGGCATGCACGAGGTGTGGCCGCTACCGCGCCGGGAAACCGGCCTGCTCCGTATGGTCCACACGTCCACGCAAACACGGCGTGGACGGCTGGCCCGCTGGGGCAACGTGGAATCCGCGTTCCAGCCGGCCGATCCGGAAAGCCTTCGCAATGCGCATGTGCTGCTGGTGGATGACGTGGTGACCACCGGGGCCACACTGCTGAGCTGTGCACGGGCACTGGAGGGCATACCCGGCATACGGATCAGTGTGCTGGCGTGTGCGTGTGCGTGACGGGGCAAGTGTCCACTCAGGCCCAATGTCATTCAGTCAAGGGTGGTAGAGGACTGTTGTCGCACAGGCTTCCAGCCTGTGGACCATGATTCGTTGACATGAATGACATTGCGCTCAGGCCAGCTTATCGCTCAACAACCGCATCTCAATGGTAGGTGCCACGCGCTCGTACAGCATGCGGTACGTGGCCTCGCTGATGGGCATGTTCACGCCCAGTTTTTCGTTGATCTCATGCACGCACTTCACCGCGTAGTAGCCTTCGGCCACCATCTTCATCTCCATCTGCGCGGCTTTCACGCTGTAACCCTTGCCCACCATGGTGCCGAACTCGCGATTCCGGCTGAAGGTGGAATATGCCGTCACCAGGAGGTCGCCGAGGTAGGCCGGTTCGTTGATGTCGCGGGTGATCGGGTGCACGGCGGTGACGAAGCGCTCGATCTCCTGGATGGCGCGGCTCACCAGCACCGCGCGAAAGTTGTCGCCGTAGCCCAGGCCCACGCTGATGCCGGAGCAGACCGCGATCACGTTCTTCAGGATGGCGGCGTATTCCGTGCCGTAGATGTCGTCGCTCAAGGTCGTTTTCAAAAAACGCCCGCTGAGCGCATCACCCATCAGCTTTGCCTTTTCGGGATCTTGGCTGGCGATGGTGAGGTAGCTCAGGCGCTCCAGCGCCACTTCCTCCGCATGGCACGGGCCGCAGATGATGCCGAGGTCGTTCTTCTGCACGCCCCGGTGATCAAAGAGGTATTCACCCACGATCTGGTTCGTTTCCGGCACAATGCCTTTCACCGCGCTGAAGCAGGTTTTTCCCTCCAAGGCATCCGGTTGCAGTTGGTCCAAGGCGGTTTTCAGGAAGGCACTGGGCACGGCGACCACCAGTACGTCGGTGTTCTTCACCACGGCGCGGATGTCCGTGCCCATGGCCAAGCGCTGCACATCGAACTGCGCGCCACTGGTGTAGTCCGGGTTGTGCCCGTACTTGGTGATGTGGTCGAAGGTCTCCTTCCGGCGCACCCACCAGCCCACGCTTTCCTGCGTGCCGGTGAGCAGCTTCACCAGTGCGGTGCCCCAGGAACCCGCGCCGATCACGGCGATGCGCTGCGTGCTCATTGGAACTTCACTTCCGCCTTTACCTCCTTGCCGTCACGCAGCACGGTCACTTGGGTCTTGTCACCTTTCTTGAACATGCCCAGGGCTTTCATGTAGCCCATCATGTCGGGCACTTCAAAGTCGCCCATCTTGATCACGATGTCGCCCTTCTTCAGCCCGGCCGCGCTGGCGGTCTTGCCGTCGTCCACGCCGTCGATGCGCAGGCCGCGCCCGTCATACATGTAATCGGGCACCACGCCGAGGGTGACGCTGAAGCGCGGGGCCTTGGAGGTGTCGGTGTCGGCGGTCTTTGTGAAGGCGAGCTTGGTGCTGTCTTTGAGGGTGGTGACCACCGCTTCGATGTAGCGCGCGATGCGCAACATGCCGGGGTAGTCCAGCTTGTCGGCATCATCGCTCGGCTTGTGGTAGTCCGGTTCGCTGCCGGTGAAGAAGTGGATGGCCGGCACGCCTTGCAGGTAAAAGCTGGTGTGGTCGCTGGGGCCCACACCGCCTTCGGTGGTCTTGATGCTCAGGCCGCCCACCTTCAATTTGGTGATGCCGGGCCACGAGGGCGAGGTGCCGATGCTGTTGATGGCAAGGTTGCTTGCGCTGTCCAGGCGGCCCACCATGTCCATGTTGATCATGTAGTTCAGGCTGTCAATGGGCAGGGTGGGGTGCTTGGTCCACGCGTTGGACCCGTACAGGCCTTTTTCCTCGCCGCTGAAGGCCATGAAGAGGTAGTTGTTGTTCCTGGCGTTCGGCATGTTCTGCAGGTCGGCGGCGAGCTGCAGCAGCACGGCCACGCCGCTGGCATTGTCGTCGGCGCCGTTGTGGATGGCGGGTTCGCCGCGGTAGAGCGAGCCTTCGCCGCCCATGCCGAGGTGGTCGTAGTGCGCGCCGATCACCACGGTGTAGGGTTTGCCGTTGCCCACGTAGCCGATCACGTTGTGTCCGGTCTTTTCCTCGCGGATGATGTCGGTGTGGATCACCACGGGATCGCCGTCCTGGCCGAGCTTTTCAAGACCGCTCTTGGTGAGGAAGACCACCGGCACGGTGGTCGGCAGCAGCTTCATTTCGAAGTCCGCGGGCGGGTCGTTGGCCATGTCCGGCGCGTCGTTGTAGAAGATCACCGCGTTGGCGCCGAGCTTCACGGCATCGTTGATGCGGGAGCGGAGGTCGTTGTGGGCAAGCCATTTGGAGTGCGGGTGGATGCCGTCGGGCGAGCTGATGCTCATGCAGGCGGCATGGTCCTTCACGTCCACGCCGTCGAAATCGTTGCGGCCCAGTTCCGGCGCCAGGATGCCGTATTTGCAGCGTGCCACGCGGGTGAGCACCTGGGCGTTGGCCGAGTAGCCCAGCGGGTAGAAGGCCTCGCCGAGCTTGAGGGTTTGGCGGCCTAATTGAAGCGTGTTGTCCGGGCCGGTGCGGGGCAGCGCGGCGAACTGGAAGGCGTTGAGGTAGGTGTGGTCGTCGCCCTTGGGGGCCAGGCCGAGCTGGCGGAAGCGGTCCATGATGTAGGCGGCCGCCATCTGCTCGCCCTTGGTGCCGGTCTCGCGCCCCAACATGCTGTCGTCGGCGAGGGTGTACACGTCCGTGCGAAGGTGGCGCAGGGCGGTGCTGTCGGGCATTAGCTGCTGCGCGCTGGTGGTGAAGGGAGCGGTGAGCAGCGCCGCCAAGGCGACCGGGTGGAAAAGGGTTCTTGCTTGCATGGCCATTACCTACAGGCGGCGAAGGTACCGGCTGGCTTCCAGTGGGCCTTTGCTGGGCGAGGCAAGTGTGACGGTGCGGTGACGTGCAGCTGTGGACATTGGTGTGGACGTACTTATGCCCAAGCGCCGTGATTTCCTATCTTGCCAATACATATTGGCATCGCCACCTTACCCTGAACCGCATGGCCCGAACATTACCCGCAATTCGCCGCATCCTGCTGCCCACGTTGCTGCTCGCCTCCAGCATGCCCGCTCATGCGCAGTTGCTCATCAATCAAAATCAAACTCCGCGCAATATGGTGCAGAACATTCTGATGGGGCCAGATGTGGTGATCAGCCATGTGGCCTACAATGGTGATACCAACAATGTAGTGGCACCAGTGGCAGCTACCATGCTAGGGGAGATCGGCTCCTTCAATGGGTTCAATACGGTCTTGGGCTTTAGTGGTGTCTTTCTATGTGCTGGCAGCGCGCAAGTCATACTTCCAGGCCCCAATAACTACCTCATGGAAAACATTGGGGGGCTTAGTGGAACTGGTTTCTGGACCAGCCCCGACTTGGACCTCAGCCACCTGACAGGTTGGGAACATTGGGAGACAAATGGCGGAAACAACATCGGCAACAAATCGATCCTGGAATTTGATTTCGTGCCCTTCAATGACATGGTGAGCTTCAATTACGTGTTCAGCTCGGAGGAATATGAACGCTGGGCATGCAGCCAGTACAACGATGCCTTCGGGCTGTTCATCAGCGGGCCGGGCATCCCCACCAACATCAATGGGCCATATTCCAACAACGCGATGAACATCGCCTTCATCCCCGGATCGTTGGCGCCGGTAACGATCAATTCCGTGAACAGCGGCAGGATGAACGTCAATAACGCAAATGGCCCATGGCAAGACCCGTTCCAACCATGCTTCGCTGCCAGTCCGAATTGGCAAGCCGACTCCATCTACTACCGGTACAATGGGGGGCAGTGGTCGTATCCTGCCGCTGCAGCGGGCCCGCAATTGGAAGCCCCGTACAACACGGACCCGTACTACATCCAGCACAACGGCCTCACCGTGAAACTCACGGCCAGTGCGGCGGTGCAGATCGGCGAGACCTACCACATCAAGATGGGCATTGCCAACACTGCTGATAACTGGTATTCCTCCGCCGCTTGGATCGAGGGCGGCACGTTTGCAGCGCTGGACCGTTTCACCCTCGCTGTGGATGCGGGCTACAACGTGGACCTCAGCGACACCGTTCCCGTGCTGTACCAGAACAGCACGGACAGTGTGTTCCTGCGCTTCAACCGCTGGGGCGGGTTCTACCTGGATGAATACCTGCAGCTTACCGTGGGCGGCGATGCCGTTGCCGGGGTGGATTATCTACCGGCCATTCCAGACAGCCTGCACTTCAACCAGCTGGATTCCGCGGTGGTGCTTCCGCTCATGTTGCCGGTGCATGCAACGGAAACGCGCGACCTGATCATCAACCTGATCACCAGCGAAGGCAACAAAGTGGCCACCTACCACTTCATCCTGGCCGGGGAGAACACCACGGGCGTGCAGCCGCTTGTCAGCCGCACGGATGGCCTGGTGGTGTTCCCGAACCCTGCAAACCATGCGCTGCACATTGCGCTCCCTTCCGGCATCAAGGGTCCTGCCGAAGTGCAGGTGCTGGACATGACCGGGCGCGTGGTGCTGCGGCAGGGCTTGAACGCTGCAAGCGGCACGCTGAACCTGGAGCAACTGCCCAACGGCCTGTACACGGTGAAGGCGGAAGTACAAGGGAAGGTGGCGACGGCGCGGGTGAGCGTGAAGCATTGAACACAAATCGTGGGCAGGGCCCAAGACTTCGGCCATCGCTTGCGCGTCGCCAGCGTTAGCCTGCACAGGTACAAGTTCCCCGCTCAATCCCACTTCTCCGGCCGCATCTGCGGAAAGAGCAGCACCTCCTGGATCGCGGGGTTGTCCGTGAGCAGCATCACCAGGCGGTCCATGCCGATGCCGATGCCTGATGTGGGCGGCATGCCGTACTCCAGCGCGCGCAAAAAATCGCGGTCCAGGTACATGGCTTCGTCGTCGCCGCGCTCCATCAGCTTCAGCTGGGCCTCGAAGCGCTCGCGCTGGTCGATGGGGTCGTTGAGCTCGCTATAGGCGTTGCCCACTTCAAAGCCAGCCACGTAGAGTTCGAAGCGCTCGGTGAGGCGGTCGTCGTCGCGGTGCTTCTTGCACAGCGGGCTCATCTCCAGCGGGAAGTCCATCACGAAGGTGGGCTGCACCAGTTCCGGCTGCACCAGTTCGCTGAAGAGCTCGTCGATCAGCTTGCCCTTGCCCATGCTGGCGGTGATTTCCACGCCGTGCTTCTTGCAGAGCTCGCCGATGGCGCGTTCGTCCGCATTGAGCACGTCCACGCCGGTCTTTTCCTGGATGGCCCCGCACATGGTGATGCGCTGGAACGGTTTTCCGAAGTCGATCGGCTTGCCTTGGAAGGTGGCGGTGGCGGAACCGTTCGCGGCGGTGGCCACGGTGCGGAACACGCCTTCGATGAAGTCCATCATCCAGCGGTAGTCCTTGTACGCCACGTAGAGTTCCATGATGGTGAACTCCGGGTTGTGGGTGCGGTCCATGCCCTCGTTGCGGAAGTTGCGGCTGAACTCGAACACGCCGTCGAAGCCGCCCACGATGAGGCGCTTGAGGTAGAGCTCGTTGGCGATGCGGAGGTAGAACTCGGTGTCCAATGCGTTGTGGTGCGTAACGAACGGACGTGCGGCGGCGCCGCCGGGGATGGGCTGCATTACCGGGGTGTCCACCTCGATGTAGCCGGCCTGCTGGAAGCATTCGCGCATGGCGTTGAAGATGCGCGTGCGCTTCAGGAAGGTCTCCTTCACCTGCGGGTTCACGATGAGGTCCACGTAGCGCATGCGATAGCGCAGCTCGGGGTCGTTGAAGGCATCATGCACGTTGCCGTCCTCGTCGGTCTTGGGCGTGGGCAGCGGACGCAGCGATTTGGAGAGGAAGGTGATCTCCTTCACATGCACGGTGATCTCGCCGGTGCGGGTGCGGAACACGAAGCCCTTCACGCCGATGAAGTCGCCGAGGTTGAGCAGCTTCTTGAAGAACTCGTTGTACATCGCCTTGTCCTCCCCGGGGGCGATGTCGTCGCGCATGATGTAGATCTGCTGGTCGCCCTGGGCGTCGCGCAGCACGGCGAAGGCGGCCTTGCCCATCACGCGGATGCTCATCACGCGGCCAGCCATGGTGATGGTCTTGGGTTCATCCTCGTCGCGGAACTCGGACTGGATGGCTTTGCTGTATGCGGAAACGGGGAATTCAGCGGCGGGGAAGGGCTCGATGCCCATGTCGCGCAGTTTGCGCAGGGCTTCGCGGCGGATCAGCTCCTGCTCGCTCAAGGTCTCGGTCATCTTTTTTGTGGAATGGCCGCGAAGATACCGGCAGGCGGTGGAGGGATGAATGTGAAGACTTGGACAGGATAAGCTGGATGGACAGGATGAATGCGGTGGAGGATGCCCCAACCTCAGGGTCCCCTGCGGGAGACCAATGAGGGAACTAACTCAGCTCCATCAAGGTCTCGCGAAGCGGACCTTGGATGGAATTAAGAGTCCCGGAACCTCCCCACCTTTACCGCCATGGATTCCTTCTCCTCCTCCCAAGCCCCCGAGCCGGTGGGCCACTACCCACATGCGCGCCGTGCCGGTGATCTGCTCTTCCTCAGCGGCGTTGGACCGCGCACGCGCGGTACGAAGAAGATCCCCGGTGTGGAGCTGAACACTGACGGCACCATTGCATCCTACGACATCGAAACCCAGGTGCGCAGCGTGTTCCAGAACGTGCGGTGGATCTTGGAGGATGCCGGTTCCTCGTGGGAGAAGATCGTGGACGTCACCGTGTTCCTCACCAACATGAAGGACGACTTCGCCACTTACAACCGGCTGTGGAAGGAATACTTCGCCAACGATCCGCCGTGCAGGACCACGCTGGAGATCAATTGCCTGCCCACGCCCATCGCCATAGAGTTGAAGGTGGTGGCGCGGATATAGAAGTCCGTAAAGTTTCCTTCGGGCGAGTTCCCCTTGGCCGCCAGATCGGCAGGTGCTTCCCCCGGCATGGATCTTGTCGTTGCAAGAGCAACAAAAACTTGATTGAGCCATGAGATCCGTACTATTTGCGGCAGCCGTGGCGACTACCATGTCAGCGGCTGCATTTGCGGGGGGCAACGAACCCTATGTAAAAGGCACGTGGACGAACGGGCAGTACGCCCAGCAGTTGGACGGGCAGATCGGGGTCTTCCCGAATCCGGCCAGCGGCCAAGCCAACGTGATATATCCGGGTCTCACCGGAAAGGCCGTGGTTATGCTGGTGGCCGAGGATGGCCGTGTGGTGCGACAGGTGGAGGTGGGGGAAACCAATGGTACGCGAACCATCCTTGATGTGGCGGGCCTGCGGAACGGCCTGTACTTCATCCGCGTGATCCAGCCCAGCGGCATGGACATTGCGCGGAGCCTGGTAGTGGCCAACTGACCCGCTTGCGTCAGCTCCCTTCGTAGCGGCCCAGCCGGTTGCGCAAGTCCTGCATTTCTTCCTGCAACGTGCGCAGGCGGTCCAACAAGTGCTCAATGGCCTCAATGCCGGCCACATTGATCCCCAGGTCATCGTGCAGGCGGACCATCTTCTCCGTGCGGCCCAGGTGGTCCAAGGCGATGTAGCGGCGGTGCTCCACGACGGTGATCTCCACCAGGCCGCTTTCTTCCAAGGAATCGATCAAAGTCGCGTCCACGTGCGTGGTGCTGCAAAAAAGCTCCACCGGGATCAGTTCCATGTTTTCCATCTGGCTCATGCGTCGCGGAGTTGGCGGAAGAGTTCCTTTTGCTTGTCGGTGAGGTTCACGGGGACTTTCACTGCGTAGGTGATGAACAGGTCGCCGTGCTGGCCTTCCTTTTTGTAGACGGGAAACCCCTTTCCCTTGAGGCGCACCACGGTGCCGTTCTGAGTTTCGGGCTTCACGGTCACCTTCACCTGGCCATCGAGCGTGGGCACCATCAGTTCGCCGCCCAGTACGGCGGTGTACATCGGAAGGTCCGCGGTGTGGTACAGGTTGCTGCCTTCGCGCTTGAACACGGGATCGGGGGCAATGGCAAAGGTGATCAACAGGTCGCCTGCGGGTCCGCCGTTCATGCCTGGCCCGCCATGACCCTTGATGCGGATGGTCTGTCCGTTCTCCACGCCTGCGGGGATGGTGAGGCGGATCTGCTTGCCGTTCACGGTGAGCGTGCGCTTTTCGGTGAGGGCGGCATCCCGCAAATTCAATTGCAGTTCGGCTTGGTAGTCCTGTCCACGGAAGCGCATCTGGCTGCGCGCCCCACCGAACATGGAGCCGAAAATGTCGTTGAGGTCCTGCTCATCCCCCCCGCCGAACCCGGTGGCACGGCCGTCGAAAGGGTCGCCGCCCTGAAAAGGGCCTCCCCCGGCCGAAGCCCGCTCGCGTTGTGCCGCCTCGATCTGGTCGGCGTGCTTCCACTGGTCGCCGTATTTGTCGTATTTCTTGCGGCTCTCGGGATCACTAAGCACCTCGTTGGCCTCGTTGATCTCCTTGAACTTGCGTTCGGCCTCCTTGTCGTTGGGGTTGAGGTCCGGGTGGTATTTCCGGGCCAGTTTGCGGTACGCCTTCCGTACGTCCCCGGTGGTGGCACTGCGGCTCACGCCGAGTATTGCGTAGTAGTCCATGCTGCGGTGCCGCCAAATTACCGTTCAAGGTTGATGCAGGAACAGGTACAGGGCGGAATGGTTGGCGGCCGGGCGGCGGCTGGTTAACAAATGCCACTGGAACGGGAAAGAAATTCCCCGATTTGGCCGTGTCCCGGTTGCGCATGGCGGGATGAAACACGGGAATACCGGGGTTTTCGGGCACAAATGCGGTGGAGACCAAGCTTGGAACGGGGTTGGCAATGGAACTTGCGAAATCCAGGAATGATGAAAAAGCGGATGGTGGGCATTGCGCAATTGGCCTTGGTGGTCGGGTTACTTGCATCGGCCTGTAACAACGGGGTGGGGAAGGAGGAGGCAACGGACCAACAGGACATCATGCAGCAGCAGGCCAAGGCGGACTCCGTGCGCAAGGCGTTTGAGGCGGACTACAACCCCGTGATGAAGGACTTGGCGGGCATACGTGACAGCATCAACGGCATGCTGGCCACCGTGAATGCCAACTTGGCGAAGATGGGGCCGGACGCCAAGGAGCGCGTTCAGCATGAGGCGTTGAAAGCGGAGCTCCTGAGCGAACAAACGGTGGTGAACGATGCGATCGCCAAGATCGACGATGCAACCGAGATGACCTGGGGGGATTACCGGGCAGGGTCGCATGCTGCCGCCGAGCAGGCCAAGAATTGGTGGGCGGGCCTTCAGGACGGCAAGGCCATTGTCGGCAAGGTCAACGGCGGTCAATAGACCGCTGTGCCCGGGCGTTTTGGTGGAAACGCGTAGGGCGGGACGGTGCCTGCAAGGGCACCGTCCTACTTTTTGGGGGCAGGCTGATTTGCTTTGTGCAGATTTGGTGTACCAGTGTCGATCAAATTTTCACCATCGCTTCCGCATGGCACATCCACCCAAGAAACTCAGCCAACTGCCCGCCACGGCCATTGCCGGGAACGACATCACGAGCAGTTGCCTGTACGTCAGTTCCATTGCCATCATGCATGCCGGTGTGTGGGCCGTAGTGGCCTTGCTGCTCGTGGCGGGCGTGCTGTTCCTTTTCCGGAGGATCTATGGCGAAGTGGTTGGGGCTTTGCCGCTGAACGGCGGGGCCTATAATGTGTTGCTGAACAGTACAAACAAGTACAACGCGAGCATTGCGGCCTGCCTCACCATTCTGAGCTACATGGCCACGGCGGTGTTGAGCGGAACCACGGCCATGCACTACCTCGCGGCACTGGTGCCCTCCTGGCCCATCCTGGCGGGCACCATTGGCGTGCTGCTGCTGTTCATGCTGTTGAGCATCGCGGGCATCACGGAATCGGCGTCCGTGGCAACGGTGATCTTCATTGCCCACCTGTCCATCATGCTGCTGCTGATCTTGGGTGGTGCATGGTACGTGGCCACGCACGGTTTTGCGGTGTTCAGCTTGAATTGGCATGCGCCGCTTCCGGGGGGCAGCGGCATCGCCACGGCCATCTTCCTGGGTTTCAGCACGGCCATGCTGGGCGTCACGGGTTTCGAGAGCTCCTCCAACTATGTGGAGGAGCAGGAGCCCGGGGTGTTCCCGCAAACATTGCGCAACATGTGGGCGGCGGTGAGCGTGCTCAATCCCTTGATCGCCATCGCCGGCCTGATGGTGCTGCCCTTGGCCACCATCTCCTCCAACCATGAGGCCATGCTCTCCTTCATGGGGTTGGAGATCGGCGGGAACTGGCTGGCCACCGTGATCAGCATCGATGCCGTGGTGGTGCTCTGCGGTGCCGTGCTCACCAGTTTCGTGGGGGTCACCGGCTTGATCAAGCGGATGACGCTGGACCGCATCCTGCCCCAGTTCCTGCTGAAGGAGACGAGGCGGGGCAGCTCTCCCCGGATCATCGCCCTCTTTTTCCTGCTGTGCCTCTCCGTGCTGCTGATCACCAATGCCCAAGTGGAGGCACTTGCCGGTGTGTACACCATCTCGTTCCTGACGGTGATGGCCTTTTTTGCATTGGGCAATTTCATGCTGAAGATCAAGCGCGCACGCCTGCCCCGACCGGAGACCGCCTCCACGGCGGCGGTGTCCATCGCGCTCTTTGGCGTGCTGGCCGCGCTCTACGGCAATGTGAAGCTCAAGCCGGAATTCCTCGTGGTGTTCCTGCAGTACTTCGTGCCTTTCATGCTGGTGATCGCGATCCTGTTGAACCGCAGGGCCATCCTGGAGTACCTGATGATCTGGATCAGCGGCTTCGTGGAAAGCATGCCCGGCCTGGCGGTGCTGGGCCGCTTCGCGATCTCAAAGACCATCCGGAGGCTGAACCGCCAGGAGTTCGTGTACTTCACCAAGGGCGATGACCTTTCCATCCTGAACCGGGTGATGATGTACGTGCAGGCGAACGAGATCACCAAGAAGTTGCGCATTGTAACGGTGTTGAAGGACGGGGTTCATCTCCCCAAAGCATACCTTGATGATGTCAAGGTGTTGGACCGGGCCTATCCCGACATTGACATCGAGTTCATTGAACTGCAGGGTGAATTCGGGCCTGCACTGGTGAAGACACTGAGCACCGAATGGAACATCCCGGCGAACTTCATGTTCATCGGCTCGCCCGGCAACAGGTTCCCGTACCGCATTGCCGAACTTGGAGGGGTGAGAATGGTGATCTAGGACCTGCCACGGGATTTTCTTTCCTGTCCCATGCCGCCCTTCACGTTGCAAACGGCCTGAAGGTTGGCCTACCGGATCTGCCGGGAATCCCGGTGAGGGATTTACGGGTTGATGATGAAGAACACGTAGGCGAACAGGTTGACGAGCAGCACCACCCCGTACACCGAATTGCTGCGCTCCCCGCTCAGTGAGAGCATCACCGTGAAGATGGAGATGCACAGCAGGATGATGGCCAGCAGGTCCAGCCCCAGGATCAGCTGGAAGCCGAAGACATAGCTGATGATGGAGACCGCCGGGATGGTGAGCCCGATGCTGGCCAGGGCCGACCCCAGCGCCAAGTTGATGCTGGTCTGCAGCTTGTTCCGCCTTGCGGCGTTCACGGCGGCGATGCCCTCCGGCAGCAGGATGATGGCGGCCAGTACAATGCCCACCAGGCTCTTGGGCAGGCCGCGGCCCACCACCAGCGCCTCAATGGCCGGGGAGAGCGACTTGGCCAGCAGGATCACGATCATCAGGCTCACCAGCAGGAAGACCAAGCTGAGCGCGAAGGCCCGGTTGGACACGGCGGCCTTTCCGCCCGTGGTGCCGTGGTCATCCCCTGAAAGGAAGTACTCGCGGTGCCGCACCGTCTGCGCCAGGATGAAGGCACCATAGATCACCAGGCAGGCCACGGACTCGAAGATCAATTGGGGCCCGGTGTACACCGGCCCCGGCGCACTGCGGGTGTAGGTGGGCAGGATCATGGTGAAGGCCACGATGGAGACCAGTGCCACCAGTGCGATGCGGACGGAATTGGAGGAGAAGGACTGCTCGTGGAATTTCCGGCCGCCCACGAACAGGGCCAGCCCCACGATGCCGTTGAGGATGAGCATCACGGCCGCATACACGGTGTCCCGCGCAAAGGACATGGCCTCCGCCCCGCCCGCCATCATGAGGGAAACAATGATGGACACTTCGAGGATGGTCACGGATACGGCCAGGATGATGGTGCCGTAGGGTTCGCCCACCCGCAAGGCCAGGATCTCCGAATGGTGCACGGCGGTCATCACGCAGAGCACCAGCAATACCCCGGCGACGGCCTGGAGCAGGCCGCCGCTCTGCAGGTCGGCGAAGAGATAGAGGATGCAGGCCAGGATGGGGATGGAGGTGGTCCATTCGTACAACTTCCTGATCTTCAACATGGCTGCTTGCAATTGATCGGGCGTGGTGCGCCACCTGCGAGGGACGTTGGGCTGCGCGGCCCTGGCAAGATAGGGTGCGAAACGGGAAGGGCGCGGCCATGGCCGCGCCCTTCCCGTTTGGGTGCATCATTGCTCAGTTTCCGGCGGACGGGGCGCTGTGCTGTGCCGCTTCGTGCAATTGCCGTTTCCATTGGCGCTTGTGCTTGATCTTCATGATGATCAGCAGCATCACCGGCACCATGATCAAGGTGAGGAAGGTGGCGAAGAGCAGGCCGTAGATCACCGCCCAGCTCAGTGGCCCCCAGAAGATCACGTTGTCGCCGCCCATGTGGATGTGCGGATCCAGCTCGGTGAAAAGCGTGAAGAAGTTGAAGTTGAGGCCCACGGCCAGGGGCAACAGGCCCAGCACGGCGGTGAAGGCCGTGAGCAGCACGGGGCGCAGGCGGGTCTTGCCGGCCATCACCAAGGCTTCGCGGCTTTCGGCGATGGGGATGATGGTGTGCTCGTCCAGGCCGAGCTTGCGCTGGGCCCGTTCGAAGAGCAGCCGCGCGAAGTCCATCAGCACGATGGCGTTGTTCACCACCACGCCGATCAGCGAGATGATGCCCAGCATGGTCATCAGGATGATGAAGTCCATGCGGAAGATGATCAGCCCGAGAAAGACGCCGATGGTGCTGAAGATCACGGTGCTCATCACCACCACGGGGTAGCTCAGGCTGTTGAACTGGGCCACGATGATGAGGAACACCACGAAGATGGCCACCATGAACGCGGAAAAAAGGAAGTTCATGTCCTTGGCCTGGTCCTCCTGCTCGCCGGTGAACTTCAAGGTAAAGCCCTTGCCCAGGTGGAACCCGCTGGCCAGCTGGTCCTTGATCTGCTGCACCACCTCGTTGTTGTTGTAGCCGCTGATCACGTTGGAGCTGATGGTGACCACGCGGTCCAGGTCCTTGCGCTTGATGGCGCTGAAGGTGCTGCTGCGCTCCGCCGTTGCCACGGCGCTGATGGGCACCTGGCGGATCTGGCCGTTGAGCATGTCGCGGAAGGTGACCTTCATGTCCATGAGCTTTTGCGGGTCGTAGCGATACTCGTCGTTCAGGCGGATGTTCACCTCGTGGTCGTCGTCATCGCCTTCCACGCGGTAGTTGCTCACCTCCTTGCCGAAGAGCGCGGTGCGCACGGCATCTGCGATGGCATAGGTGCTCACGTTGTACCGGCGCGCCTTCGCGCGGTCGATGATGATGGGCATCTCGGGCTTGGCACGGTCGATGTCGATGCGCAGAGCCTCGATGCCGGGCACGTTGCGGTCCTCGATGTACTGTTTCACCCGTTCCGCCTCGGCCAGCAGGCCCTCAATGTCGTCGCCCTTGATCTCGATGTTGATGGGCTTGCCCACGGGCGGGCCCGCGGCGTTCTTCGCCACGGTGACGATGACGCCGGGCGGGGCCTGCACATGGTCCTGCAATTTCTTCAGCACATCGCTGGTGAGCTTGCCCTGGCGGTCGGCGAACTTCACGAAGCTCACGGCCACGCGGCCCTTGTTGGGGGTGCTCCCCACCTGCATGCCACCCTCGCCGGGGTCGCTGGTGCCCTCACCCACCTGGGAGATCACGGAGTTCACCAGGTAGTTGGCGCTGTCGGTGGCCGTGGTGCCGTCCGGCATTTTGGTGCCCGGCCCCACCTTGTACTCGGGCACGTCGATCACCTCCATCACCTGTTTCTCCACCAGTCGGGTGATGGAGTCGGTCTTCAGGATGTCCGTGCCGATCGGAGCCTCGATGAAGGCGTTGATGTATTGGGGCTCGTTCTCCGGGAAGAAGAGCGTCTTGGGCGGGAATGCACCCAGCAGGATGAAGGCCAGGACCAGCAGCCCGAAGGTGCCGAAGAGGAAGGTGCGCGGGTGGTGGCGCTCCAATGCGTAGCGCAGGAACATCTCGTAGCGGGCCTCCAACCGGGGCAGCCACTTGTGCTGGAACCAGTTGGTGGTGGGCACGAACCACTTGGCATTGACCACGCCCATGAATGCCATGAAGACGATGAACAGGCCGATGCCGAACACCGCATCACTGTGGGCGGATATGCCGAGTACGGCGATGAGCGTGCCCACGGCGGCCAGGATGCCGGCCACCTTCCACACCTTGCGCATGGGGGTGTTGTCCTCCTCCACCTTCATGAACTTGGAGGCAAGCGCCGGGTTCACCACCAAGGCGACGAAGAGCGATGAGCCCAATGCGATCATGAACGTGATGGGGAGGTATTTCATGAACGCGCCCATCATGCCGGGCCAGAAGAGCAGGGGCACGAAGACCATCACCGTGGCGGTGGTGGCGGCGATGATGGGCATGGTGACCTCGCCCACGGCGAGGAGCGTGGCGCGCATCGGTGGTTCGCCGTTGCTCATGTGCCGGTAGATGTTCTCCACGATCACGATGCCATCGTCCACCAATCGGCCCAGTGCGAGGATCAGCGCGAAGAGCACCATCATGTTCAGGGTGACCCCGAAGGCATTGAGCAGGGTGAAGGAGATGAACATGCTCATGGGGATGGCCAGGCCCACGAAGAGGGCGTTGCGCAGGCCGAGGAAAAGCATCAGGGTGCCGATCACCAGCAGCACGCCGAGGATGATGTGGTTCATCAGCTCGTCCACGCTGGTGCGCGTTTGGTCGCTTTGGTCGCCGGTCACCGAGATGTAGAGGTCTGCGGGCAGCACGGTGCCGCGGTCCTCCTTGAGGATCTGCTGGATGCCGTCGCTGGCGGAAAGCAGGTTTTCGCCGGCGCGCTTGATCACGTCCAGCATCACCACGGGCTTGCCGTACTCGCGGGCAAAGCTGGTGGGTTCCTTGTAGGCATAGTCCACGGTGGCGATGTCACCGAGACGGACCTCCTTCTGGTTCTCGTTCTTCACCACGATGTTGCGGATCTGCGCCATGTCGGTGAACTCACCGATCACGCGCACGGCGCGGCGGTGGCCGTTGGTGAGCACTTCCCCACCGCTCATGGTGAGGTTCTCGCTGCGGACCGCGTTGGCGATGTCGTCGAAGTTCAGTTGCAGCGCCTCCAGTTGGTACAGGTCCAGGCTGATGCGCACTTCACGGTCGGGCACGCCCCGGATGTTCACCTTGTTGATCTCCGGCAAGGCTTCGATCCGGTCCTGCAGATGCTTGGCATACGCATGGAGCTGCTCCATGGGGTAGTCGCCGCTGAGGTTGATGTTCATCACCGGGATCAGCTCGCTGAAATTGAGCTCGATGACGTTGGGTTCGGCGGGCAGGTCGGTGGGGAAGTTCTTGTCGCCGCGGGCCTTGTCCACGGCATCCTTCACCTTGCGCAGGGCCTCAGTGGGCGTGATGTTGTAGTTGAACTTCACATCGATGGCGCTGTAGTTGGGCACGCTGGTGCTCTTGATCTCGTCCACGCCGCTGATGGTGTTGATCTCCTTTTCGATCGGCTTGGTGATCAGCTTTTCGATGTCCACCACCGAGCTGCTGTTGTAGGGCGTGGAGACGAAGATCTCCGGGGTGACCACCTCGGGGAAGCTTTCCTTGGGCATCACCATGTAGGAATAGATGCCGAGGATGAAGATCAGGACGGTGAGCACGATCACCGTGGTGCGGTTCTTCACCGCCCAGCTGGTGATGGCGAACTGGCGCTCAGGCCCGTGGCCGTGCAGGTCGTTCTCAATGTCGTTGTGCGTCATGTAGGGTTCAGGTTGGGGTCACGCGGCAACGGGCAGGTGCCGGTCCGCCGTGGTCCCGCATCATTTTATGTCCACCAGCACGGTCTGTCCGTTGGAGACGTTCTTGGCGCCCTCCACCACCACCCGGTCGCCGGCCTTGAGGCTGCCGGGCTGTTCACCTTCCACCTGCATCATGCCCTTGTATTCGGAAATGCGTTTCACGAGGACCTTGGTGGCCACGGCCTCGTTGTCCTTCACGTTGCGGCCTTGGGGCGCGGGCCCCAGCACGAACACATAGGCATTGCCGCCCACATCCTCCAGCACGGCGGCACCGGGCAGCACCAGGGCACTGTCCGCATGGAAATCCTGGATGCGCATGTCGCTGAGCAGGTTGGGCCGCATGTAGGCCTCGCTCTTGGGGGCCTTGATGTGGACCTTGAAGGTGCGGTTGGCGGGGTCGATGTACTCGCCCACGTGCGCCACCGGTGCGGTGAAGCTTTCGTTGATGCTGGGGAATGTGACCGTGACGGGCGCGCCCGCCTTCACGGCTTTCAGGTAGGCTTCACTCACGTCGCCCTCGATCTGCACGCCGCTGAGGTTCACCACGCGGGCCACTGGCATGGCGGGTGCCGTCATGTCGCCCACGCGGGCCATCACTTCGTCCACCACGCCATCGAACGGTGCCGTGACGTTGGAGATGCGCTGCTGCTCGCGCAGGGTGGCCAAGGCCGCATCGGCCTGTTCCTTTTGCGTTTTGGCCTGCAGGTATTGGATCTCGCTTCCAATGTGCTGGTCCCACAGGCGCTTCTGCTTCTCAAAGCTGGTGCGGGCCAGGTCGGCGCCGGCCTGGGCCTGTGCGATCTGCTTCTCCACCATGTCGTTGTCCAAGGTGATCAGCACCTGGCCTTCACGCACACGGTCGCCCGCCTTTGCGCGGATGCTGGCCACGCGGCCGCCGGCCAGGGCATAGAGCGCGGCGCTTTCATCGGCCTTCACCACGCCATGCACGTCGATGTAGTGCGTGTACGGCCTCGGCTGCAGGTCAAGCCCCGTTACAAAAGGCAGGCTTCGGTTGGTGGTGCTGTCATTCAGCGCCAGCCAGTCCTCCACCTTCTTGAGTTGTTTCCCGACCTTTTCATACACGGTCTTGAGCGAGTCGCGTTCGGCGCGCTTTTGTGCCACATCGCCGGTGGCATGGCCGCCCCCGCAGGAAGCGAGCAGGGCCGCCAGGGCAGTAAGGATGATCGTCTGCTTCATGTTCATCAGTGGTGGGGTCAAAAGAGGTCCAGGGCCTTGCGCATGTCGATGCGGGCCTTCAGCAGGTCCACCATGCGCTGGATGTAGGATTGTTGGGCGGTGAGGTAGTTGGCGTGCTCCTGGGTGAGCTCGAAGCTGGATGCCATGCCCTCGCTGAATTTCACGGAGGTCTGCTCGAAGATGCGCTTGCTCAGGGCCAGGCTGGTCTTGCCGGTGGAATAGCTCTCCTGCGCCGCCGTGAGCACCGCCTTTTCCTGAAGTTGGTCGGTGAGCAGGCGCTGCTCCGTGGCCTTCAGGTTCACTTGGGCCTGTTCCATGGCCAGTTTGGCCTGTTGCACCTGGTTGCTGCGCATGCCGCTGCTGAAGATGGGCACGTTGAGCTGCAGCCCCCACATGCTGGAGGGGAACCAGAAGGCCCCGTCGGAAGGCTTGAACTCGGTGTAGTTGAACTGCTGTTGGTAGTTGATGAAGCCGGAGAGCTTGGGCAGGTAGGCCGATCGCTTGTTCTTCAGGTCCAATTGGCTCAGGCGGAACGCGGACTGGGCCACCTCCTCATCGATGTGCTTGGCCGGTTCGAAGGGGGTGTTCGCCAAATTGTCCGAGGCGGCATTGTCCAGCAAGGGCTGCAGGGAGTCGGTGAGCGCAATGGGGCTGCCTGAAGGGAGCCCGAGCACCAGCGCCAGGTAGGCGCGGGCCACTGCGGCCTGCTGCCTCAGGTTGCGCTGTTGGTCCTGCGTTTCGTCCACTTGCACGGTAAGCCGGTCGGAATCGGTGGTTCCCATCAATCCTTCCTGCACCATGGCGGACGCATCATTGGCGGCTTTCTGCACCAGTGGAAGGCTTTCACCCAGCAGGCGCGCGCCTTCTTCGGCCGCCAGCACGCCGAGGTAGGCCTTGGCCGCCTGCACGCGGGCATCCTTCCGGGTTTGTTCCAGCTGCTTGTCACTTTGGGTGCGCAGCTCACGCGTGGCCTGCAGGCCCACCAGGTAGCTTCCGTCGAAGATCAATTGGTTGAGCTGCACTCCTCCGCTCATGGTCCAGGGCAGGCCGAACTGCATTTCGATGAACTTCGGGTCGTCGCCAAAGAAGTTCGGGATCACCATGGTGGGCACCTTGATGTAGTTGCTGACACTTCCGGTGGCGCTCACTTGCGGCAGGCCGATGGCGGTGATCTCCTTGATCTTGGCCGCTGCCTTATCGGCTTCCAATTGGCCGGCCTGCACCGCGTAGCTCTGCTGGGCGGCCATGTCCATGGCCTGTTGCAACGAAAGGCCTGCCGGTCCCTGGGCCCGGAGTGCCGAGGCCAGAAGGAGCAATGCGGCGGTGGTGGAATGCCTCATGGTTCTTGCGTAGGGGTGTTTGGGGTGGTCCGGCCTTCAAGGACGGCTTTTTCCTCCTTTTTGATCAGGTACTTCAAGCCCTTGGCGCTGGCAATGCCGCGGATGTGGTAGCGGAAGGCTTCCCAATGGAGTTGCGGTATGCTGAAGCGGTCCCGGGGAAACTCATCACCGCCCAGGATCATGGTGAAGCGGGCGGTGTACATGGAGGCGATCATGGGGATGTTCAGGTCTTCCCTGTACAAGCCCTCGCGGATCCCCTTTTCCATGTTGGCCACGGCGTTGGAGTAGATCCGGCCCCGCCGGTATTCGGTCATCCGGCGGAAGGCTTCGGGGTGGTATTTCTCCAGGTCGAAATGGATGGAAGAATGGAAGCCCTTGGTGCGCGTACCTACCTGCACCATGATGTCGTACTGCGTGTCAATGGCATTTTTCCCTGCCCCGACCACCTCGTCTATGGCGCAGGTGAACTGCTCGGTAACCTGCGCCAGCACCTTTTCCACCAGGTCGTTCTTGTCCTTTACGTACTGGTACAAGGTTTTCTTGCTGATGCCCAGCCGGGTGGCCAGGTCGTCCATGGTCACGCTCTTGATGCCGAAGGTCAGGAAGACCTTGGCGGCATCGGCGATCAGGCGATTGCCGCGATCGTCCTTCAGGGGGGCGTGCTCCGGTTCCATTTCGGGGGCGCAAAAGTAATACGCAGGAAACACACGGGAAACGATTTGCTAAAAAATGTTTCCCGTGTACTAAAATGACATTGGTCAAGTTGCCCGGACAACCGCACGGTCCTTGCGCCGGAACCGGATAACCGGGCCCAATGGGCGGGGTGCCAGCCGGTCAGTACCTTTGTGGCCGATCCTTTTGAACCATGAAAACCCGATCCATCTTTGCGGCCATCGCTGTCAGCATGGCGTTACCGTTGTCGCTGTGTGCGCAAAACGCGTTGAAGGACGGCACCTCGCTGGCCTGGGACAAGGAGATCACCGTCACCCCGGATTCGATCGGCAATAACGGTGTTGCGGTTCCCGCCTTCACCGTGCCGGTGTATGAAAGCAATGCCTCGCAGGTGACCAGCCTCTTGAAGACGGTGATCCCCGGTGCTTCATTCAAGAAGCAGGGCGACCTGTTGAAAGCGGCCGGCGCCAGCTTCGGCAACACAGGCATTCCCATGGACTTGCTGGCCAGAGTGGTGCAGGATAAAAAGGCCGGCATGAGCAAGCTGTCACTTGCCTTCCTTCAGCCGGGTACCGGTAACGTGGTTGAAAATCCAGCACTGCAGGCCGCGGTGCGCGAGGCCGGGGTTGGCCTGAACAAGGGCGTGGTGCAAGCGCAAGTGGACGAGTGGAGGAAAAAGTTGGACAAGGCAGGGAGCAAGACGGCCGGAGCCACCAAGGACCAGGACAAAGTGCAGGGCAAGTTGAACAAGGCCCAGGCACAATTGCAGAAAACCGCCAAGGAGAAGAGCAAACTGCAGAACGAGCATGCCATCCTTCAAAAGGAGATCGACCTGGAAAACCAGAAGTGGACGCTGAGCCAGAACCCCAAGGACCTGAAGCGGCTGACCAAGGCGCGGACAAAGATCACCAAGAATGAATCGAAGATGGCCAAGGTGATGGACACGGAAGCCAGCGCGCAGAAGGACCTCTCCAAGAGCACCGAGAGCCTGCCTGACGCCCAGAAGGCAAAGGAACAGAAGGTCTCCGCACAAGCCGAGGTGCAGCGCACGGTGGATGCGTTGCAGCGGAAGCTGGAGAGCATAAGGTAGGGTGCATCATCAACACCGCATCCCCGCCGCCCTGTGCAGTACGGTGGCCGGATGTTCCTGTGCAACAGTGGCCACCTTAGGTGGGCGGACGGGTGGATACGCACCGCCTGCCGGCATTCCGGCACCCCGTTGGATTGCGGGTTGGACAGGCGGATCTTCCGGTCTTGCATGAACACCATGCGGTTGAGCCCGATGACAAGACGGTGTTGGCCCTGGGCATGGAAAGGAAACAATGAAAGATAGGGCGGCATGCGAAGGCGCGAATAGTGCGTTTCACCGCCAAGAGTGCCAAGGGGCCGCACGCCAAGGCGCGAAGGGCCTCACGCGAAGCATGCCCCGATCTGCCAAGCATCCCCGTGCGGAGTGAGGGCACGATCTTATCTTGCCCGCATGCCCTATCCTTCTTTTTCATGTTTCGTGCTGGTCTCGTTGGTGGCCATTCCCCTTGCAGGCCATGCCCAAACCTGGTCACCCGTGGGCACCGGCGCAGGTTCCGCCGTCTATGCGCTGGAAGTGTTCAACGATGAACTGTACGCGGGCGGCACCTTTACGCAGATCGGCGGGGGGAACTCCCGTTTCTTCTTTTTTGCGGGGGGGGGCGGGAGGGGGGGGGGCAAAGCGGGCCACATGAGGTTCTTCATGGGCGCCGACGGGCTGTTAACCACGGATACTGCCCTGTACATCGGGGATGGAGGACGGGTGCGCTTCTGGAACGGCACCAACCTGCTCAACCTCACCGGGGTGAACAGCTCCTCCTTCAACAGCACGGCATACAGCATGGCGCATTTCCAGGACACGCTGTACGTGGGTGGCTTCTTCTCCTCTCCGTTCGCACGTATCGCACGCTGGGACGGTAGCGCTTATGGACCGCTCACTTCGGGTTGCGATGCCCAGGTCTCGGACCTGTTGCCTTTCGAGGGGCAGCTATTCGTGGGCGGGAATTTCATGGTTGCCGGCGATTCCTTGGTGAACCATACCGCCCTGTGGAATGGCAGCGCATGGAACCGCATGGGCGCGGGCGTGAACGATGACGTCTTAGCACACTGCATGTTCCGGGACACGCTCTATATCGGTGGCCGCTTCACCCAGGCCAACGGCCTGCCCGCCAGCCGCGTGGCCAAATGGAACGGAAGCCAATGGGTGAAGGTGGGCGGCACCTTGAACGATTACGTGACGGCCATGACCGTATACCGCGACCAGCTGTACATCGGCGGCGCCTTCACTACGCCAAGCCACATTGCGCGCCTTTCGGGAACCACGTGGATGCCGGTGGGCACGGGCTGCAATGACAATGTGCGCACCATGGAGGTGTACCACGACAGCCTTTTTGTGGGAGGCAGCTTCACCACCGCAGGCGGGGTCCCCGCGCAACGCATCGCCAAGTGGCACCTCCCGGAAGCGCCCGTGGCATCGTTCACCGTGGACAGCACCGCCCTGTGCCCCAACGATTGCACCACCTTCGCCGATCATTCACCCAACGGCGTCTCCTCGCGGTCCTGGTCCTTTCCCGGCGGCGTGCCCGCAACCAGCACGGATAGCACCCCCACGGTATGCTATGCGTTGCCGGGCACGTGGCCGGTAACGCTAACGGTAACCAACGCGGGCGGCACGAGCAGCGCAACGGACAGCACCGCCGTGTTCGTGGATGTGTGTTCCGGTATTCCGGAAGGTGTGTCCCGTGCGACTTTCAGCATGGGGCCCAATCCTGCACATGGCAACCTTGAAGTACGCAGCACCTCAACCCAAGCGCAAGCCGTAATTCGCATCCGCGATGCCGCGGGAAGGGTAGTGCTGGAGGAAATGTTCAGCGGCACCACGCTGTTGCTGGACATCGCAGACCTGCCGCCCGGGCTCTTCCTGGTTTCGCTGGAAGGTACCGCAGGCCGCACGCACCAACGCTTGGTGGTGGAATAGGCGCAGGCTGGCCCATTTCCGCCGCCATCGTTCCTTTGCCGTTGAAAGTGCGGGCGTGCAAAAATGAAAGAGTGCGAGAGACACAACCCTCGCACATCGCACCTTCGCACCCTCGCACCCTCGCAC
>CALMYC010000061.1 GCA_937873385.1 uncultured Flavobacteriales bacterium
CCTCTCCCTGGCCCCAGCGTTTTGGGTGGGCCCCCCGCCTGGTCGGCATTGTAGGCCACCAGGCCACGTTGCACGGCCACGCCGTATTTCTGGAGGATGCTCTTGCCTTGGTACTCGTGGAGGTTCATGGATGCGTTCGTCAATTTTGCAGGGGCGAATGTACAGGGCAGGTACGAAGCAGCTCCAAGGCCCGCTGCGCCCCCCGCATTCCGTCTTCAGCCGGTGTTGCCTTCCTTTGCAGACAGACCATTCGCCTGACCGGCCATCAACGGGCCATGGCCATGAAGACAGACGAGATCACGCTTTTCCAAGGCATCTTCAGTGAACGCCTGCCGCGCCTGCTGCAGCATTGGGGCGTGCCTGCGGAACACATCACGTGGGTGAGCGCCGTGGCCGGCCTCGTGGTGGTGACCGCCCTGCTTCTGCTTGCGACGTACGTGCTCGCCCGGGTATTCACCGCAGCGCTGAAGCGGTTGGCAGCAAGGACGGACAACAGGTTCGACGACCAGCTGGTGACGCACCACCTGCCGAACTATTTGGGCCGCATCATCCCGCTGACCACTGCGTACAACCTGGTGCCTGTGGTGTTGGCGTCCTTTCCACGACTGATCAGGCCGGCGGAGCATCTGGTCATCATCTTCTTCATTGTGCTCGCCGTGCGGATCGTCCTGGCCTTCTTCCATGCCGGGAAGGACACCTTGGAACAACAGGCGCGGTACCGCGGGAAACCCTTGGGCAGCTACCTGCAGGTGATCACCCTGGTGCTCTACATCTTCGGCGCACTGGCCATCTTTTCGCAGCTCACCGGGTTCTCCATCGGCAGCTTTTTGGTGAGCATGGGCGCCGCATCGGCGGTGCTTCTGCTGATCTTCAAGGACACCATCCTCGGCTTCGTGGCCAGCATCCAGGTAAGCGCCAATGACATGGTGCGCGTGGGTGATTGGATCGAGATGCCCAAGTACAACGCCGACGGCGATGTGGAGGAGATCAACCTCACCACGGTGAAAGTGCGCAACTCGGACAAGTCGGTGACCATGGTGCCCACCTATGCCCTGGTATCGGATTCAGTGAAGAACTGGCGCGGCATGCAGGAAGGCAAGGGCCGGCGGATCAAGCGGAGCATCCGCATCAAGGTCAGTTCGGTCCGTTTTCTGGACGAAGCGGAAGTGGAACGCCTGCGCTCCATCGAACTGCTGCGGGGCTACATTGATGAGCGGCGAGCAGAGATCCGCGCGTACAATGATTCCCACGCGGTGAACAAGGAGGTCCCGATCAACGGCCGCAACCTCACCAACGTGGGCCTGTTCCGGCGGTACATGGAGCTCTATGCCTTGGACCATCCCGGCATCAACAAGGACCTGAACCGGGTGGTGCGCCAGCTGCCGCCCGATGAACGGGGCCTGCCCCTGGAATTGTACTGCTATTCCACCGATACGCGCTGGATCCCGTACGAGCACCTGATCGCGGATATTTTCGACCACCTGTTGGCCGCTGCACCCAGCTTCGGCCTGGAAGTGTTTGAATCGCCGGCCTCCGGCGACCTGCGCAACATCGCCAAGGAACTCCCGATACGCCCCGCATGATCCAGGCCACCGGCATTACCAAGCGCTTCGGCGACCTTGATGTCCTTAAAGGCGTGGACCTGCACGTGGCCACTGGCGAAGTGGTGAGCATCGTGGGCGCGAGCGGCGCGGGAAAGACCACCCTGCTGCAGATCCTGGGCACGTTGGAAAAGGCCGATGGCGGCAGCCTGCGGATCAACGGCGAGGATGTGACAAAGCTGGGCAGCAAGGCCTTGAGCGCCTTTCGCAACAAGCACATCGGCTTCGTGTTCCAGTTCCACCACCTGCTGCCGGAATTCACCGCGTTGGAGAACGTGATGATGCCGGGGCTGATCGCCGGAAAGAGCCAGAGCGAATGCCGGCCGCGCGCGGAGGAGTTGCTGACCCGCTTGAACGTGATCGCCCGCAAGGAACACAAGCCAAACCAGCTCAGCGGCGGCGAGCAACAGCGCGTGGCCGTGTCCCGCGCGCTCTTCAACAACCCCAGCGTGGTGCTGGCGGACGAGCCGAGCGGCAATCTCGACAGTGCTCACGCCAAGGAGCTTCACCAACTCTTCTTCGACCTGCGCAAGGAACTCGGCCAAACCTTTGTGATCGTGACGCACAACGAGGAATTGGCCGATATGGCGGACCGACGGCTGGTGATCCGGGATGGGGTGATCTGAACAGGGATCAAGAGGAAGAGAGGAAGAGAGGAAGAAAAAGACATGGGATCGATGAACTCCCGCTACCTGATGATCGCCAGTGCCGCTATGCTTGCGGCTTTAGGGCTGTTACTCTCCTTCGCGCCGGAAGAGACCTTGGCCTACATGGGCCAGCCTGCCACGGGCGCTGTGCCTGTGCTGCTGCAATTGGCCGGTGCGCTCTACCTCGGCTTCGCGGTGATGAACTGGACGGCCAAGGGATCCGCGCTGGGCGGCATCTACGGCAAGGCCATCGTGCTGGGGAATTTCCTGCACTTCACCATGGGAGCTTTGGCGCTGCTGAAGGCCGCGATCGACCCCGGCTTCGGAACGACCATTTGGGTGCTCACCGGCTTCTATGCGGTGTTCGCGTTGCTGTTCGGGCGCATGTTGTTCACGCATCCGGGGAAGTAGACTTTTGCTTTCCTCGCTTTTCCGCGCACCGGGCTTCCCTCGCCGTGGCGCGGACTGGCCTTGTTACCTTTGACCGTCATGCCTGTTCGCCTTGTTCTCAGCTACCTGTTGCTCGCCACCGGTCCGATCGCCTTTGCCGGTGAGCCATGCAAGGAACAACCCTGTGCCGCGGATTCAGCGGCAGTGGTGGCGGCAATCCACACCATTGAGCCGTGGATCGGCGAACAGATCAACGCCTTGCATACCGCCCAGGACCCGGAGGAGGTACGCCAATTGGCCGCCGCATTGTCCTTGCGCACGGACAGCCTTGCCCGGTGCTTCCGGCAGGTCTTCCCGGAGGAAGATGATGGCTGGATCATGGCCACCGCGTACAATGGCCTGGCCGCTGCACTCAATGCTACCAACCCCGGAGCAGGGGCGGCCTACCGGGGCATAGCCGCAGCCGTGCAGTACAGCGATCCGGATCCATACCGGCCAGCCATGTACAAAGCTTTGCGGTCCATTGCAGATCGGGCATGGGCGCTGGCACGGGCCAAGGACCCAAAGCGCGTGGAACGGCTTTTGGAGAAGCTGGACGCGGACCACATGGACCTTGTGGTAGCCCTGTAAATCTTCGGCTCCTGCTCTTCCCAACTTCAACCTATCCTTCGCTCATGCGCCTTGCATTCACCCTTGGCCTCCTCATTACCGGCTTTTCGGCCATGGCCCAACCGGATACCATCGACACCCGCCTCGTGCCCTACATCGACGAGCCTGCCATGGATGATGCCCGGTGGCAAGTGCCCGACAGCAACGCGGTGCTGATCGTGGTGGAAGAGATGCCGGCATTCCCCGGTGGCATGCCCGCCTTGTCCGCTTACATGAGCGAGCACCTGAAGTACCCGAAAGAGGCCCTCAAGATGCGGGTGGAGGGAAGGGTGTTCATGCAATTCGTCGTGGAGAAGGATGGCTCGGTGAGCAACGCCGAGGTGATCCGCGGCATCGGCTACGGCTGCGATGAGGAAGCCCTGCGCGTGCTCCGCGCCATGCCCGCATGGAAACCGGGCCAGCAGGGCGGCATGCCGGTGCGGGTGCGGTACTCGTTGCCCATCCGTTTCAAACTGACGGACTGAGCGGAATCGCTGGCCCGGTTGTTGCCAACCGCCCGCGTCCTTAAATGATCTTCGCGTCATGCGTTCAACCTTATTCGCGTTCGTCTATCTTCTTGGAGCCGCCCTCCACGCCCAATACGACAGCCCCGTAGACCCCGGTACCCTGCCTGTGTGGATGCAGCAGATCGCATCGAGCACCAAGCCCGTGCGCTTCTCCCTGCCCAAGCGCGCACCCTTGCACACCAACGCCTTCACCGGCACGTGGACCATCCAGAAGGCAGGCGGCCGCCGCTTCGACTTCTGGAGCGACAAGCACCGCGTGGTGATCCAGGACATCGACCAGAAAGGCAAGTTGAGGCGCATGTACTTCATCGACTTGGCGGCCAACATCCGCATGGAGGCCGCCACCGACAACGGCCGCACGCACTTCATGGTGGAGGACCTGCACGTGCCGAACGTGGGCTATTTCCGCGAGATCTGGAGCGATTCGGTGCGCGCCACGGGCCGCACGGCCACGATCCTCGGCGCCACCTGCCACGAATACCTCGGCACCGACGGCAACAACGATTCCACGTACTACTGGCGCACCGACCAGCACCCGAAGCTCTTCGCCGACATGCAGGTGTGGGCGCCCTGGCTCTGCCGCGAAGGCGCGCGGGAATTCCTCACCGCCCTCACGGACAAACCCGCCGGTGCGTGCAGGCGCGCCGAGTGGCCCGACCGCAAATACAGCCCGAAGGCGGGCAGCATATCGGTCACGGCAATCACGCCCGGCGCCGCGCCCATGCCCATCCTGGAAGGCACAGCCGGCTATGTGATCGAACGGCGCTTTCTGTGGGACAACAACAGCGGCATCGGCAGGTTGCCCGCGTGGATGCGCGCCTACCTGAGCGACCTGAAGCCCGACAGCCTCGCCACTGCTTTCACCCCGCCACCGGTGAAGCGCCACTTCGCCGACAACCAGTTCAGGGGCACCTTCACGGCGGAGACGCCCACGATGATCCTGGGGCTTCACGACGAGAAGACCGGTCGCGACACCACCCACCGCGTAGCCAAGTACAGCTACTGGGCCGATGCCCGCCGCGCCGTGCTGATCATGGACGATCCCGAAGACGAGGGCTACCTCTTCTTCGCCGTGGACCTCGATGCCGACGTGGTGATGGCCTCGCACGACGAAATGAGCGGGCATGTGATCCCGAAGCTGTACATCAGCACATTGCAGAACGTGGGCCTGAAGGAGTTCGGACACGGCCTGGACATGCCCATGACGGCCACCGAGCATAGGCGCAAAATGCTCGGCCGCACCTGCACGCTCTACACCACGAACGAACGATTCCTCAGCCACTTCTGGATCCCGGAGAAGGACGTGCTGAACCCGGTGTTCGACATGCGCCACTGGATGGTGCAGCGCATGGGCCAGAAGATGAAGGACATCATGTTCTTCGGTGTGGCCGATAAACCCATGCCCATGGCCGTGATGGGCACGCACCTCACCAGTTACAAGCAAGGCAAAGCGAAACCGCCCGTGGCCGACCTGCGCTACTTCCGGGTGCGCGATGAACGCTTGGAACAACGGCGCAGCCCAGCGGTGGAGGCCACACCGGATTTACGGATCCGCGACGTGCGGGATGTGGAGATGCCCAGCATGGAAGTGGATCCCGACCAACGCGGCACGGACAGGGTGCCAGACCGCGAAATGATCCGGGACTCACCGAAGGACATGACCCGCCTGGTGGAGGCCTCACCGGACGGGGAGATGCTCATGCCCGCCCCCGACCCCATGCCGGTGAAGATCGATGTGGACCCGGACGACGTGGGTATTCCGCCGCCACCCACACCGCAGGCACCGCCCATGCAGGCAGGCCACACCGGCAGAAAGCCCACCGCAGGGTCCGGCACCGGGCACGGCGATGGTGTCGGCGGTACACGACGCGCGAAGCTGAGCCCGTACATGGAAGGGGTGATGATGCGCAAGACCAACCACTTCATCGGCACTGCCCTGCTGGAATACACCCTTACCAATGCGCAAGGCGCTACCCGCACCTGGACCGTACGCTACGCCAGCGACAGCACGCGCATGGTCGTGATCGGCAGCGAGGTGGGCACCCTGCCCAACGAAGGCACCCGCGCCTACCTGCTGAACCGCCAAACGGCCCGCGAAACGCGGTACAACATGCGGGCGGACAGCAGCGTGGTCACTGCGGGACAAGCCCGGCTAGAGCCCTACTTCCTCTCCACGATCGCACCGGCCCACCCGGACACCGTGATCAGCGGCACACGCAAGCTATTGGGCCGCACCTGCGAAAAGCGCCTGTACCAAACACCCACCACGCGCCGCATCAGCTTTGTGGACCCCAACACGCCGTCGCTCTTCCAAGATGTGGTGGGCGCGCGCAAAAAGTGGGGCGGCATCGAGGTCATCCTGCTCGGCGGCATGATCACCAGCAGCGATAAGGGCATGCCCTTGGAAGTGGACTACACGTACCACGGCGGCGATCATGTAGTGATGAAAGTGCTGGAGATGAAGCCGGGGCCGGTGGATCCGGAGGTCTTTGGGGTAACGAAGGCCAGTTGGAAATGATGCTTGCTCCATTCCCCACATATCCATTCCAGGGCTTCCGGCGTTCCCTCCTCATGCGCACCCCATTTCTTGCAGTCATGCTCGCCATTGGCCAGGCCGCCATGGCCGGATCGAAGCCATCCCTGTTCAACCAGGCTGGCACCGTCAGCATTGGAGGTCGCAGCTCCATGAGCTTGTTCAATGACGGCGATGCCGGCAGCAACGGCAGCGGCATTGGCGGCCAGTTCCGGATCCGCCTCAGCGACCGGGTGAACACGGACTGGTTCTACGACTACCTTACTGCCCCCATCGGCAACTTCGCCCACCGGCAGGACCAGCACATCGGCTGGAGCGTCCTTTTCTATGTGCTGCCCTCCACTACTGAACGCCAACTATTCCAACCCTATGTGCTGGCCGGCCACTGCTTTGACTACACCCGGCAGATGGCCAACGCGGACGCGAAGAACAGCGCGGAACGATGGAGCAGTGCCGTACAGGCGGGCTTGGGCACGCACATCAACCTCACCGACCGCTTCGACTTCTCGTTGGCAGGCCAGTACATGGTCCACCTCGGCACCGATGTGCACGCACATCAGCATGAAGGCCGGGTGGAATTTCATCGTGAAAAGGGAGGGAGCTTGGAAGGACACCTTCTCCTCCACCTGAGCTTCAACTACAAACTATTCCGCGCATGGTAAGGACATGGGCATCCACCATCACCTTTTGTGCATGTCTGGTGCTGCATGCGCAAGAACCGGTTCCATACACGGGCCCCGGATTGTTGCGGGCCTCAGGGACGATCAGTCCCGGATTCCTGCTCAAGCAAGGCACCACCAACATCTACTTCGGAGGCAAGCTTGAATACTTCACTGATGACAAGTTGAGCTTCAGGGGCGAAGGACTGTGGTATGCGGGCAGCCAGCAGAAACCCGCCCCGTTACTGCAGAACAGCCAACTATCCTTCGGCCCTTTCCTGCACAGCGTTCACGGCCGGCTGGATCTTTCCGCCGGAGTTGAGGCCGGCATTTCCTTGGTCCATCCCGCCGATGTGTGGATCCGCACCATGGAGGCGCCGGACCAGCCTTACGCAGATCCCGCCCCGCCGCGTGCAGTGCCACAGGCCAGCCTTTGTGCCAGCCTCAACTATGCCGTGTGGGACTACCTGCACTTTTTCGTGGATGTGCGCTTGGTGCACGCCGTCTATAATGGATCACCGGAAGGAGCGCTCCCGCTCGATGAGGTCATCTTGGGCGCTGGTCTGGGTTGGCAACTGGCGACGAAGAACTGAGGGCTTTCGATCCCGGCATGAATGCAACGGACTTGGTCGGCGTACGGGTCCTTCGAGCGCAAGGCAGCCTCCTCCTTCAACGGAGGGTGACCTCCATGGCCACTCCCGGCATTTACCCGGCATCGGAAACAACCGCAAGACCGCCCCTTCCACGTGTGCATGGACGAAAGCACGGCGACACCAAAAGCAGCCGCGGCCATGCGGATCAAGGACCGATCCCCAGTTCGGTTCACAACGGCGTACTTTTGACCGGCACACCAAATTCCATTCTCCATGCGCACCCTACTGCCTTTCGCCGCCTCGCTCCTCTGCATGACGGCCACAGCACAGAACGATGCCCAACAACATCCAGCCGACAATCTTGACCGCATGCCCTCCAATGGCACAATCGGCCAGGTGAAGATGGAGGATGACAATGACCCGTTCAAGCCAAACTCCTTTGTTGGCAGTTTCCGCATGGAAGTGCATATGTTCAAGGACGGCGCTGAAGTTGCCGGGGAACCCATGGACATGCACTATTGGAGCAGTCCGGACATGACCTTGATGAGCATGGCGGCGCCGAATACCCATGGGAAGCCGGGCACTGAGATGAAAATGCTCACCGACCTCAAAGGCAAGTGGAACTACCTGCTGATGACGGACCCCAAGGGGAACAAGACGGCGATGAAAAGCCGCAAGCAGAAATACACCTTTGATGCTCCCGGCAAAGACCCGAAGCACGGTGACTTCACGGTGACCAAGGAGACCAAAATGATCGACGGCCACAAGTGCACCAAGGTGGTGGGCAAAATGGAGGACGGAACCTGGACCGGCTGGGTGGCGAAGGATATTGCGGTGCCATTCGCGGACATTGCCAGCACCATGTCCCGCAGCGCCGTTCAACGGGACCGGCAGAATTGGGAAGGCCTCACCGGCTTCCCGCTGGAATACGATGTGACGGACAAGGATGGTAAAAAGGTCTCTGAAGTCTTTGTGAAGGACCTTCAATCCGGTGAAGTGGACCCCAGTGTGTTCTCCATCACGGACTACAAGATAATGGAGATCCCGGGGATCCAACGGCCGGAGGGGAAGTAAGGCTGCTTTTCCGGCGGCATATCCTGTTCTGATGCCGGAAGGGAGGGAAACACGACCTTTGCGCGCTTTTTCCCGCAGGTGCAATCCTGCGTGAAAGCATTCAGCACGCATGGCCATGAAGAAGATATCGGACAGCCGCAAGCTCATCGGAGCCACGGGCACAACCAGTTTGAAGGAACTGAACACGTTGTACAAGGGCTTGATGAAAAGCCATCACCCGGACCGGTTCCCCGATGATGAGATGAAGCGCCACGAGGCAGAGGAGTACAGCAAGCACCTGATCGACGCATACAAGTTCCTTGAGAGCATCCATCCGGAAACTCACCTCAAGGACAGCGCTGAATTCGAACGGACCGTTGCCAGCAACATCTCGAACTGGCACTACAAGTCGCTCACACTCCACGTCACCTTTGGCGATGGAAGCAACTACGAGTTTTACGGCGTCCAACCCAAGTTGTACAACAAGTTCGTCAACACGGACGGGAATACGCGGTTTGCCAAGCGCCACATATTCGAGGCGCACACCTTCCGGAAATCCAGCGGACCAACCGCAGCGTGAAACGGTCGAATTGCCGGATCACCCCTCTGGCCCGCTTTAATTGCGGGCCCAGGCCACCCTCCACGCCCTTCCTCCGTCATAGTCCCGTGCAGCGGCCAAAGAGGTGTTCGGGCAACACGGCCATTCATACTACATTGACCCCACTTCCCCTTTCCCATACATGGAGCATCCATACAAGCGATTGACAACGGCAGGGTATATCACGCTCCTTGCCTTTCTCTTCAATGCACCTGCCTTTGCCCAGCAATTCAGCATCTCCGCAGGTTCGGTCACCAGTTGCTCCGGAGTGATCGAAGACACAGGCGGCCCCACAGGCACCTATGGCAACAATGAAAACTTCACCCTGACCATCTGCCCGGACGTACCCGGGGATGCCATCTCCCTCACATGGGTGGTGTTCGACCTGAGCCAGCAATTGCCCAATCCACTGGACCGGATGCGGATCTGGGACGGGGACAACACAGGAGCACCCTTCCTTGGTGAATACACGGGCACCCAGCTGGCCGGACTGGTCAGTTCCGCCACGATCTACAACACCAGTGGCTGCCTTACGTTGCAATTCACCTCAAACGGAGGTGGAGTGGGCAACTTCGCAGCGGGCATTACATGCTATACGCCCTGCGAACGCCCCACGGCCGTGGCCACCATGTCCGACCCGGGGAACCCGGCACTGATCTGTGTTGGTGAACCGATCACCTTCGACGGTACCGCCTCCTACCCTGCCGCAGGTTTCAACATTGTGGACTACAATTGGATCTTCGATGACGGCGATACCTTGAATTCGCCTACGGCCACCCACAGCTTCAGCGCCCCTGGCGAATACATGGTACAGCTGAACCTGGTGGACGACAACGGCTGCGTGAATTCCAACGTGGTGGACCTGCAAGTGCTGGTCAGCACCACCCCTTCTTTCGCTGGCACCATGGAAAACGTGGAAACCTGCCTCGGGGCCACCGTGAACTTGACGGCCGTGGCAAATCCTGTTACGTGGACGGGCATTCCTGAGGCCAACTTTGGCAACGGGGTGTATCTGCCCGATGATCTGGGCATCCCGTTCACGAGCGACCTGGTCTTCACCCAATTCGATCCAGGCCAAGTGGTAAACACAACGGACGACATTATCTCCATCTGCGCCAACATGGAGCACAGCTTCATGGGCGACCTTGTCATTCAGGTTTCCTGTCCGAACGGGCAAACCATGATCATGCACCAGCAAGGTGGCGGCGGCACCTACATCGGTGGAGCGAATGACAATGACGGTACCAATCCCACCCCCGGAACATGCTGGCAATATTGCTGGAGCCCCACCGCCACATTGGGCACCTGGGCCAATTGTGCACAATTCGGCACCACGCCCAATGTGATGATGGGCGGAACACCTCCCAACGAAGCATTGGTACCCGGCACTTACACATCCGTGCAGCCCTTCTCCAACCTGGTAGGCTGCCCGCTCAATGGCACGTGGACGTTCACGGTTACCGACCTTTGGGGTGCCGATAACGGATTCCTGTGCGATTGGTCCCTGAACTTCGATCCGGGCATCATCCCCGACGCCACCCAGTTCACTCCGGTTCTTGGAAGCACCATTGATTCCATGAGCTGGTCCGGCCCCAATTTGGTCATTGACCCTACGAACCCCCTGATCGCCCAAGCCACGCCCAGCTCCCCAGGTACGTACAACTACACATTCACGGTAACGGACAATTTCGGGTGCAGCTATGACACCACCCTTACGGTCTCTGTTGCCCCACAGATGGTGGTGGACGCCGGCCCGGACATCACCCTGTGCAACGATTCCGTGCCCATGGCGGGTGTCATCACGGCGAACGGGCCGCCGAGCACCTGCACCTGGAGCGTCACGTTGATCGATTCCTGGGGTGATGGATGGAATGGCAACGGGTCCATCACGGTGACCGTTGACGGAACCAGTACAAACTACACCAACCTCAGTGGTGGAGGCACGCAGCAGACATACACGATCAACGTCTCCAACGGCTCCACGGTCACCATCTCCTACAACCCGGGGAGCTTCAACAATGAAAATTCATACACCCTGAACAATGACCAGGGAGGCGTGGTCTACACATCACCCAATGGCCCCACGGCCGGGGTGAACTGGACCGGCATTGCCAATTGCGGCGGCGGTCCGCAGGTAACCTATAGCTGGAACCCGACCGCAGGGCTTGCGGATCCAGCCGATGCTGCGAGCCTGGTATGGGTAACGGCGCCTACATGGTACTACCTCTCCGTGTATCCCACAGGCAGTGCGGCATGCGCGGTAATGGACAGTGTGCTGGTTTCCCCACCTGCCCTGTTGGATGCCGGCGAGAACGATACGGCCCTGGTTTGCGAATCCTCGCCGGCCTTCCTGATGACCGATTCACTGGGCGGCACACCTGACCTGGGCGGGGTTTGGACATCAGCCTGGGGTTCGGAACCCGGCACCTTCACCCCGCTGGGCCATGCACCGGGACTCTACCTGTTCACCTACACGGTGACCGGCCCCACAGGTTGTACGCGGAGCGCACAATTGGACGTGGTGGTGATCCCGGACACCAGCGCAATATGCTGCGGCATTCCGGATGCCGGACCGGACAACTATTCCTGCAACATGACCATAGCACTGCACGCCACGCCCGGCAACACAGGGGTCGGCGAATGGTCCGGGCCACCGGGCGCCGTGTTCGGTGACAACCAATCACCCAATACCACCGTGACGATGCCTGCGGGCAACGGGGGCGCCCACTGGTTTTATTGGCGTGAAAATGATGGAGCGTACTGCAATACGGTGGACAGCGTGCAAATGACCTTCACCGATGCCATCCAGATCAGCATGACCACGACGAATGCCGTGTGCTTCGGGTATTGCAACGGCACGGCACAAGCCGTGGTGACCGGAGGCAATGCTGCCAATGGCTTCACCTTTGATTGGAGCGGCGGCACGGCAGGTGCCACTCCGGACAGCGTGGGCGGGCTGTGTGCAGGGACATACCACCTCCAAGTCACTGATGATAACGGGTGCACCGCTACTGACAGCTTGGTCATCACACAGCCTGTGCTACTGGAGATCGACTCCATTACCATGGTCCCCGTGACCTGCTCCGGTGATTGTGACGGGCAACTGACCATCCACGACGCTGAGGCCGTGCAATGGAGCTTTGACGATGGCGCCACCTGGGGGGACAGTGCCGTGAAAACCGATGCGTGTGAAGGTCTTTTCCATCCGCGCATCCGCAATGCGGCAGGATGTTTAGGCATTGCCGCACGGATGGTGACGGGCCCGCCCCCTGTTGTGGCCGAATTCACCTGGGCTCCCATTCCGGCCAATGTTGACAACCCGATCATCTACTTCCATAACACCAGTACAGGCGCACAGCGCTACTTCTGGAACATTGACAGTACGGCATACAGCACCGGCACCGACACGGTCCATGTGTTTTCGGACCGGGAACCCGGCGTTTACACCGTGTGCCTCACAGCGTACAACTCCAACAATTGCTCAGACACGGTGTGCCACGAGATCACCATAGACGACGTACTTGAACCCTACATCCCGAATGCGTTCACGCCTAACGGTGACGGGCACAATGACGTGTTCCTCATGAGCACGAACATCCCGGTGATCACGAATTTCGAGATGCTCATATACGACCGCTGGGGCGAACTCATTTTCCGCACTACAGACCCCTACCAGCCTTGGCTTGGCGGCCGCAACAACAGCGGAAGCATCCTGCCGGAGGGGGTGTATGCGTACCGGATCCGGTATGAGATCGCACGCACCCAGACCAAGCGTGAACTGATGGGGCACGTAACGCTCCTGAAATAGAACTGGCGCAAAACGCAAGACGGGACGGCCACGCATGCGCGGCCGTCCCGTTCCATTCATCGGGAAAACGTCAGCCTTTCTTATCGGCCTTCTTCACAGTGCGCTTGCCGGCGGGGGCTTTCGCCGCTGCCTCCTTCCGAGCGGCGAGTTTCTTGGCGGCTTTCCGCTTGCGGTTCAGTTCTGTCCTTTGGTCCTGTGGCATGATGGCTTGAATTGTTGGGGCGAAAATAGGCCGCGCTGGTTCAGTTACGCACCAATTTGCGGTACTTGAGCCGCTTGGGCACAATGTCGCCCACGCGTTTCCTGTAGTTCTCCTCATAGTCGCTGAACCCGCCTTCAAACCAGTACACGTTGCTGTCCCCTTCAAACGCGAGGATGTGCGTGCATACGCGGTCCAGGAACCAGCGGTCGTGGCTGATGATCACCGCGCAGCCACTGTAGTCCTGGATGCCTTCCTCCAACGCACGGAGCGTGTTCACGTCAAGGTCGTTCGTCGGTTCGTCCAGCAGCAGTACGTTGCTTCCGTTCTTCAACGTCATGGCCAAGTGCAGGCGGTTGCGCTCCCCACCGGACAGCACGCCAACCTTTTTGTTCTGGTCCGGCCCGGTGAAGTTGAAGCGTGCGAGGTAGGCCCGGCTGTTTACCAAGGTGCCGCCAATGGTCATCATCTCCTGGCTGTTGCTCAGTACCTCCCATACGGTCTTGTCCGGCGAAAGGTCCTTGTGGCTTTGGTCCACGTAGGCCAGTTGCACGGTGTCGCCAAGGGTCACGGTACCCGAATCGGCCTTCTCCTCGCCCATCACCATGCGGAACAGGGTGGTTTTACCCGCGCCGTTGGGCCCGATGATGCCCACGATCCCGGCCGGCGGCAAGGTGAAAGTCACGTCCTCGAATAGTACGCGTTCCCCGAACGCCTTGCTTACCTTCTTGAATTCAATCACCTTGTCGCCCAGGCGCTGGCCGTTGGGGATGAAGATCTCCAGCTTGGATTCCTTCTCCTTTACGGTCTCGCTCTGCATCTTCTCGTAGTTCTCCAAGCGGGCCTTGCTCTTGGTGCGGCGGGCCTTGGCGTTGCTGCGCACCCATTCAAGCTCCTGCTTCAGCACGCGCTGGCGCTTGCTTTCGTTCTTCTCTTCTTGGGCCAGGCGGGCGGTCTTCTGCTCCAGCCAATTGGTGTAGTTGCCCTTGTATGGGATGCCCTCGCCACGGTCCAGCTCCAGGATCCAGCCGGCCACATTGTCCAGGAAGTAACGATCGTGGGTGATGGCGATCACCGTGCCCTTGTAATCGGCCAGGTGGTGCTCCAACCAGGCCACGCTCTCGGCATCGAGGTGGTTGGTGGGTTCGTCCAGCAGCAGGATGTCCGGCGCTTGCAACAACAGGCGGCACAGGGCCACGCGGCGGCGCTCCCCACCGGAAAGCACGCTGATCTTGGCGTCGGGTTCCGGGCAGCGGAGTGCATCCATGGCGATGTCCAACTTCTGGTCGATCTCCCAGGCACCTTGTGCTTCGATCTGGTCCTGGAGCACCCCTTGCCGGGCGATGAGCTTTTCCATCTTATCGGGGTCCTCCAGCACTTCGGGGTCGGCGAACTTGTTGTTCACGTCCTCATATTCCTTCAGCAGGTCCATGATGGGCTGTACGCCCTCACGCACGATCTCGATCACGGTCTTCCCTTCGTCCAGCACCGGTTCCTGTTCCAAGTGCCCCACGCTGTACCCGGGCGTGATGTGCACATCCCCCTGGAAGTCCTTTTCCTTGCCGGCGATGATGCGCATCAGGGTGGACTTCCCCGAGCCGTTGAGGCCGAGGATGCCGATCTTGGCCCCGTAATAGAAGCCGAGGTAGATGTCCTTGAGGATGGTCTTGCCGGTGGACAGTGTTTTGCCCACTTGCACCATGTTGTAGATGACCTGACGTCCTTCTTCCGCCATTTGTTCTTGTGTTTACTTGGACCCAGGGCAGGTGCCACGGGTCATTTTTCGGGCTGCAAAGGTCCGGGATCTTTTCCGAATGCCGAAGCCGCATGCCCTGTGCCGCCGGATCAGCGGTCGCCGTACACTTCAATCCGGTCCCAGCCCGCCACTTGGTGCAGTTTCAGCGTGCTCCCGTCGTTCACCCCCGCATCGGCCATTACTCCTTCGGGGGTTTGGCCTTGGCCCGGTCCCACCACCACGTACGTGGCACCACCCTGGCGCGGCCCGTGGTGCAGTACGTCCGGATCCCCGCCGATGCTCAACACTTCGAAGGCGATCGGGGCATCCCAAGGCAACGCCGTGCACACCCGGTCCCCCGTGCGGGCATGGCCCTTGATCCATTCCGCCGCTGGCACAGCTTCCGCATAGCGTTCCACAGTGCCGTCTTCACCACCCCATCCGCACCACCCGAAGACCACAAGCACCAACGCACCGGCAACCAAGGTGCGGCTTGGCTTGGAAAAGCCCGGGGCCAGCTTGTCCCGCACCAACTTCATCAAGTAGAACAGCCCGATGGCAGCACCCAGGCACAGCACCAGCAGCATGTAGATCCATACGGCCGGCGGGGCAACCATGTGCTGCAACAGAGCCACCGGGATCGAACTGGCCAACATGGCAATGACCAGTAACCTGTACTTGAGGCTGGTATATGCCGCATAGATCACGCCCACCGTTCCGGCGAACACCAGGAAGGAGGAGGACGTGTCGGTGAAGTACGCCCAAACATCAAACACCCTGTCCTGGTGCGTGCTCATGAAGTTGGCCCAGGTGTTCTGCACTTCCGAAGGCGGGTGCAACAGCTGGTCGAAACTGTGGCTGATGATCACGGGCAGATAAAACAGGAAGCTCAAGGCGATGGCCAGGATGAATGAGCCGGCCAACTTCAGCAGGCGTTTGCGCGTGGTGCTTTTGTAACTGGCCAAAACCATCATTGCAGCCCATGCGTAGCACATCAGCGCCGGATAGATCATTTCCGGTGTGGCCAACATGCCCAAGGCACCCGCCACGGCGAGGAATACCACGCTCCATGCGTTGTTCGTTTTCACAAAATGCCTTGCAGCCACCAGGCCGCAAGCAGTGAAAAGCCACGTCAAGCTGTATCCCCGCGCCAGGGCCGAATACTCCACAAAGGGCCCGACCACGGCACTAAAGCACAACACGACCACCGCGATGTGGCGGTTGAACACGGACCTGGCAAAGGCGTAGTACACGGGCATCACGAAAATGCCCGCCACCATTGCGGGCAAGCGCAATGCCCATGCATGCACACCGAATACCAGGGTGCTCACCCTGGCCAGCGCGGAATAAAGAACATGGTTGCTGTTGAAGGTGACGTCACTGAAGATGTACGCGAAGGACCGGCCCGCATAATTCACGTAGGTCAACGCCTCGTCGTAGGTGATCGGAGCGTTCATCCGCAGGATGCGCAGTACCGTGCCAATTGCGATGACCAGGAGCACAAAGCGCCGGTGATCCGGACTGGAGCCCCGCCTAAAGCGCACGAGCGAAGCCGTGAGGTCCGCCCGTATGCCCGCCCATCCGGGCTTAGCCTCCTTTTTGTGCCTGTGCCTGGAACCTTCCGCCATGCCGGGGTGGAACAAATGTCCGGACGGCTTCCGGCCGAAGGGACCGGCCAAAAATAGCGGTACCGCACCAACGGGCGCGTCTTTGATTTGCAACTTCGCAGCATCACCCGAATTCATGGCACACATCACCGAATCTCCCTCCCACTACCACCATCTGGAGCAAATGGGCACGGATGAACTGTTGCAGGGCATCAATTCGGAAGACCGAACGGTTCCGGAGGCCGTGTCCGGGGCGATCCCCCAGATCAAGGAACTGGTGGACGCCATCGTTCCGCGCATGCGGGACGGTGGCCGCCTGTTCTACATCGGCGCCGGCACCAGCGGCAGGCTGGGGATCGTGGATGCCAGTGAATGCCCGCCCACCTTCGGCGTGCCGCACGGAATGGTGGTGGGCTTGATCGCAGGGGGTGATCAGGCGATCCGCAAGGCGGTGGAATTTGCTGAGGATGATCCCCGGCAAGGTTGGAATGACCTGCTGGAACATGCGATCGGCCAAGCGGACACGGTGGTCGGCATTGCAGCCAGCGGCCACACACCGTACGTAGTGGGTGCCCTGGAACAGGCCAGGCGTGAAGGAATACTTACCGGGTGCATCACCTGCAACCCGGACAGCCCGGTGACCAAGGCCTGCGAACACCCGATCGTGGCGGTGGTGGGGCCGGAATTCGTGACCGGCAGCACGCGCATGAAAAGTGGCACCGCGCAAAAACTGATCCTGAACATGATCAGTACAGCCGTAATGATCAAATTAGGGCGTGTAAAGGGCAACCGCATGGTGGACATGCAGTTGAGCAACAACAAGCTCGTGGACAGGGGCACACGGATGGTCATGGAAGCCCTGGGAGTGGATTATGCCACTGCAAATGCCCGCTTGAAGGAGCATGGCAGCGTGCGCAAGGCCATAGACAACGGACAGCCAGGGACACGCCAGCAACGTTGACAAGAAGCCATGCACGCCATCGAACCCTTTTTCAATTGGCGCCACCTGTACACCGCCGAGGAAGATGAACGTTCTCCCTTCCACGGCATGGAGCACAGTGAGTTCGAGTTCAACCACGCGGTGTATGACCATGTGATCCACCCGCAGTGGGAGGCCTTCGGCAGCAGCACGCTGTACCTGAAGGTGCTCTTTGCGGACTATGAAGAGGGCTACAGCATCATTGAATTCATCGGGGAATGGAACGATTTGCTACACAATGACATCATGTACCTCAAGCGGGACGTGGTGGAACCCATGATGGCTGAGGGCATTTCCAAGTTCATTCTGATCGGGGAAAACGTCCTGAACTTCCATCCGGGCGAAGAGGACTACTATGCGGAATGGTTCGATGAGGTCATGGATGCCGGTGGCTGGATCGCACTGGTCAACTTCCTCCCCCATGTGCGCGAAGACCTGCAGGCCGCGAACGTGGACCAATACCTGATGTTCGGGGGAAAGCTGGATGCCATGCCATGGCGCACCTTGGGACCGGGCACGCTCTTTTCCCGGATCGATGCGCTTGCAACCAAACGGCTAGGGTGAGAACTGCGTCAGTTGGATGCCATGCCCAGGTCGCGCAGGAAGCAATCCACGTAATTGTCCCAGGACATGTCCTTGGTCGCCTCATGGGCGGCCAGTGCCTTGGTCTTCCAGGTCTGCTCATTCGTGAGCAGGGCGGCCAATGCGTCGGCCAACTCGGCAGGTTTACTTGTCGTGAGCGCACTTCCCAGCCTGTTGACATCACCAAAGGTGCGTTGAAATTCACGGTAGGGATAGATCACCACGGGGGTACACAGGAACAGGGCCTCACAGGATGCCGAGAATGCGGCCCATTTCGGGTTCGGGTTCACGTACACCCGGGATTGCTCCAAGATCTGCCTGTATTTCCGCGCCTGCTCAGGCTTGCCTTTGTCCAGGTAGCCATGGAACCGCATGTTCTGCGGCGGTGATCTCAGGGCGCCATGGTCCATGCCCACCACGTTGACCACCAATCGGTCCATCCCGCGCGAATTCAATACCCGCACCGCCTCGGCCAAACGTTCCAGGCCCTCCTTGTACTTCCTGCTTCCGATGAACACGATCTCGCGCGTGCCGAGCTTCTTCTCCAGCAGGGCCTGTGGGTTCACGGCCATGCTACCGATGTTCACCACATTGCCGTAATACTTCACCTTGCTGCCGTGGAATTTCCTCAAGCTTTCGGCGATCTCGGGAAACAAGGCGATCACCAATGATGCGGACTTGAGCACCTTGCGTTCCGCAAGAATGGTGGGGAGTTCCAACTTGTCCGGTTCGCGTTCATCAAAGTAGGCGATGGATTGTGCGAAGGTTTGGTCGCAAAACAGTGAATATGGCCTGGACGGGCCCGCACCGAACGAGTAGGTCATGAATACGCAATGGCCCCCGGGCCAGCGGGCAAGCGCCTTACGGATCTTGGCATCCGTGATCCGCCTGTTGTACCTGCTGCGCAAGTAGGTAAATCGCGTGTACCTGCCCGTTAACCGGCAGTATGCCTTCCAAGGCAGGTCAAAGGCAAGTTGTAACAGGCGCGGAGGCCCGATGTCCACATGCTGCACCACAAAACCCCTGCTCTCCAATGTTCGTGTGAAGAAGTAGGGTACGTTGGACCACGTGCTGGGCTTGCGTGAATCCCCGATGGAGAATACGATAAAATCCGTGCCTCCCGGCCTATCGTGTCGCAAGTTCATCTCGTTCCTCGCAAGGGGATCCGCAAATTCCTTGGCCCAAAGTTCAAGGCAGCGGCGGTAAAAACAGCACCTTTAACCGATCTTTTAGGATGCGCGTGATCAATTCGTCCGTGTACGGGTCCAGGGTATCCCTCCTTTTCCGGGATCACGGTGCTGCACGAAGGACACAGGCTAATTTCCGGCAGCATGGATCATGCGCAACACGACGCGGTCTATTGGCAGTTGGAATTCAGCTTCCGTTGCACTGGCGATGCTGAGCCATCGGAAATGCTGGCCGGATGAGGCCCCCATGCCCTCCGCGGGGGCGCCATCCCGTATGGACCCGGGATCATCCACCATAAAGCTGTAATAGATGCTGATGATCTGATCTGTTGCCCTGTATGCACTGGCCTGGAAAAAATCCGTGGTGTAGAAGTGCCTGAGATTCCTGGCTTCAAGACCCATCTCCTCCATGACCTCCCGGCGCAGGCAATCCAATGTTCCTTCACCCGGCACCATGCCTCCCCCCGGGAATTTCGTGACCGGAACATTGGCCACCAGTTCATCAGAGACCAGCACACAGCCTGCATGGAACAGTAAACCATACACCCTGATGTTGAACTTTTCCACGTTCATCGGGCCTTGTGTGCCTTTAGCATTTCATTCTTTCCGGGCGGCCCCGGCAACCGATCCACGCGGAACCCCGCTGCCATCATCGTGCGGCGCACCTCCCCTTTCGAGCAGAACGTAACAAGCTGGGCACCCGGCCGCATGGCGCGGAACAACGTTCGGAACACTTCCAACGTCCACATGCCCGGCTGAATTCCCGGAGCAAAGGCATCGTGGAAGACCAGGTCGAAGGCCTCCTTGGCAACCAGCTCCTGAACGGGCTCCAACACGCTCCTGAAATTGAAATAGCCGGAGATCCGATGGTTCTCCCCGGCAGCGGCACGCATCATTTGCTTGTAGCTGGCCTCCATGTCAGGTGCACCCACGGCCGCAGTGTGTGCCAATGATGACCAAAGCACCTCAGGAACCGGACGCGGTTCAATGGCCAGATGGTTCACGTTCACCCGCACCCTTTCCGCCTCCTGCAATGCAAGCAGTGCGTTCAATCCCGTGCCAAATCCGACCTCAAGCAGGTCCATGCGGTCTGATTGCACGGACCGCATGCCATGTTCCATGTACACATGCCTGCTTTCAGTCAACGCTCCGAACATGGAGTGGTAACGCCCTCCCAAAACCGCCCTATCCAACGTAAAGGAACCGTCCCCGGTGCGGACGGCCGTCCAGTCACTGATCTCCAGGTCCAAGTCTTGCACGTTGGGCATATAATCCGCACGCCAAATTAGCCCCGGCCACGGAAAGGTGCTTACAATACACGGATCTCCGTCCTCCGGTTTTGGGCCTTGCCTGCGTTGTCCGTATTCGGGGCGATCGGGTTGCCCGCCCCATACCCCTTGGCTTCCAGGCGGTCCGGGGAAATGCCATGGGCAACCAACCAGTTGAGCACAACGTAGGCCCTTGCCTCACTCAGCTTTTGGTTGGGCATGGGGCCAATGTCGCTGTCCGTATAACCGCCGATCTCGATGCGTACGCCTGGTTCCTGTTCCAGGAAGTTGGCCAGTTTGCCCAGCTCCACGGTGGAGCTGGAATCCAGTTGGAAGCTGTCCATCTTGAAAAAGATGTTGCGCATCACTTCGGTGCTGCCAGCCTCGATCGGTTTGAGGTTCATGTCCAACTTCATTTTCCCGCTTCCGGCTTCCAGGTGTTCGGAATGCAGCAGGTACCCGTCTGCTGTTACATGCATGGCATAAGGCTTTCCCGCGGGCAACACGGCCGTGTACTCACCGGAACCTGGATCCGAGCGGAAGCTCGCGCTGAATGAGGGATCTTGGAGGCTCATGACATCCACCAACGCTTCCGCCGGCTGCATCATCTTCAAGCCTTTGATGAATCCTGCCAGTCTTGTTTGGTCAACGTCCCGGGCCAGGGGTACGGAGGATGTTGCACTGGCCAGCATGGCGGTCTCATCCACGCTTGGCGATGGCGTAAATTGCACACGGTAGATGTCGTCCTCCCCCATTCCCCCGGGGCGCACACTGTTGAAATAGCCCGAGCTTCCGTCTGCAGTAAGCACCAGAAACTGGTCGTCTCCGGGGGAATTGATCGGCCACCCCAGATTTTCCGGCTTGGACCACCGTGTGCCGGTCAAAGTGCTCTTGAACAGGTCGTAACCGCCCATTGACGTATGCCCCTGACTGGCGAAATACAATGTCTTCCCGTCGGGTGCCAGGAAAACCCCCTCTTCGTCATAGATCGTATTGATGTCCGGCCCGAGGTTTTCGGCAGGACCCCATGTGTTTGCACTGGCCACCCACGGGCTGCGGTAAATATCACTCCCCCCGATCCCGCCGTCCCGGCTGCTCACGAAATAAAGCCATTGGCCATCCGCCGAACACCATGCACTGCTTTCCTGGCCCGTACTGTTCACCGTTGGCGGCAATGCCACCGGCGCAGTCCAGCCACTGCCGGCCCGTTGGCAGGAATAGAGGTCACCGCCGTTGGTTTCATCGCGGTAGATGATCATGCTGTTCCCATCGGCCGAGATGGACACGGTTGCGTCATTCCGCAAGGTGTTCAACGGCTCCGGAAGCGGCTGTGGCACTGACCAGCCGGAGGGCCCCCAAGTGGTTGCGTAGATATCCTCAAACCAATTGTTGGTGACCTTGTTGATCTTCCCGCCCGTTGTTTCCAGCCTGCGGCTGGTGAAAAACATCCTGCCCTTTCCGTCCAATACCGCGCCGTATTCACTTGACCGTGTATTCACGGCAGGGCCCAGGTTGAACACCTCCGCGTGGGCAGGTGTGGCCATGAAGGCTTTGCCGTAGTTGCACTCGGTGATCCGTTTCTCCACCATGTTGAAGGTGCGGTCCGGGTCCGGGTTCAGGCGGATCACCTCGCGATGGCGCTGATACTCGGCAACGGCATCATCCCATTGGGCATTCAATTGCAAGGCGTAGCCCACCAGGTAGTGGATGCGGGGCAGGTTGGGGTCAAGCTGCAACGCGTGCTTGAGATAGGGCAACGCCTTGGGCGGTTGGGCTCCGTTGAGCAGGCACACCCCCAACTTCCAGTTCAGCTCGGCATTGTTCCCATTGACCTTGAGCGCCTGGGCGTATTCCTCCGTTGCCTCCTGCTGGTCCATGCCTCCCTTTTGTGCCAGCGCATCGCCCTTCTTGATCGCGGCCAATGCCAACTTCAATTGGGCGGCATCCGCAATGTGTTCCTTGTCAAAGGGAATGTTAGCACCATTCGGGGCCTGCTGGGCGGCAACGCCAAATGCCAGCACCGCGGAAGTGGAGGTGATCAACAAGCGGAACGACATGGTCATCTACCGGGATTTTTATTGCACGTGGGCTGTTCATACGAAACCAGGCCGGGGATGGTTCGGCACCTGCAGTACGGATAGCTTTGGCCACGTTTCCAAACAGGGCAACATCCCCAGGCATGGCAAAATCAACAGCCGGTAAGCGTACAGGCGCCGAAAAGGCAGAACACCGTCCCGCAGGAGAATCGCGGGTTATACTTGGACCAGGCTCCATGCGCTTCATGGAGCGCTATTTGAACAACGCCAGTCCTACCGGTTTTGAAAGCAGCGGACAGAAATTATGGTTGGACTACCTCCGCCCGTGGGTGGACAGCCATTTCACGGATCCCTACGGCACGGCCGTTGGCGTGATCAACCCATCCGCGAAATACAAAGTGGTGATCGAGGCACATGCGGACGAGATCAGCTGGTTTGTCCACTACATCACCAATGACGGGTTCATCTACGTGCGCCGCAACGGTGGAAGCGACCACATGATAGCTCCCAGCAAGCGGGTCAACATCCATACGGACAAGGGCGTGGTAAAGGCCATCTTCGGCTGGCCCGCCATCCATGTGCGCAACGGCAAGAACGACCCGGTGCCGTCGCTGGACAACATCTTCCTCGATTGCGGTTGCTCCAGCAAGGACGAAGTGGAGAAACTCGGGGTCCACGTAGGCTGTGTGGTGACCTACGAGGACGAGTTCATGGTGCTGAACAAGCGTACCCTCGTGGGCCGGGCACTGGACAACAGGATGGGCGGTTTCATGATCGCGGAGGTGGCGCGGCTCCTGAAGGAAAAGAAGGTGAAATTGCCGTTCGGCCTGTACATCACCAACAGTGTTCAGGAGGAAGTGGGACTGCGCGGGGCTGAAATGATCGTGGAGCGCATCCGTCCTGACCTGGCCTTGGTGACGGATGTGACGCACGACACACAGTCGCCGATGATGAACAAAGTGCAGAGCGGGGATGTGGCCTGCGGCAAGGGGCCGGTGCTTTCCTATGGGCCCGCAGTGCACAACAACGTGCTGCGCAAGGTCATTGCCGCGGCGGAAAGGGAAAAGATCCCCTTCCAGCGCGCTGCCGTGAGCAGGGCAACCGGCACGGACACGGACGCATTTGCATACGGCGCGGCAGGAGTGCCCAGTGCATTGATCAGCTTGCCGCTGCGCTATATGCACACCACTGTTGAGAGTGTGGACAAGGCCGACGTGGAAAACGTGATCCGGCTCATTTTGGCCACGCTGCGCACGTTGAAGGCGGGGGAAGACCTGCGCTACATCAAATAAAGCGCCTTCAAGGATGCGCCTGAAACTGGACGACAATGAGCGGGGCGCGTTCAACTATTTGATCGGCGGTACGTTCAACGTCCTGGTGCTTCGGGCACTGGCCTGGGCATTGGATGCGTTCGGCCCGGCCTTGACCGAGGATGGAGCACTGTTGCGCCCGTTTCAGTGCGGATACATGGGCATGCGGAACAAGCTGGCCACGGCCGATGCCGTCATGGGCTTGTCCGGGCGCGTGGTGCTGGCCGTTGTGCTGGCCGTGGGGGCCGCCGCCGCCGTGGCCTTCCTCCTCACCGCCATGGGCCGTCTCAGCGGAAAGCGCACCACGCGTGCAGGTGCCTTGGTTACCCGCGCCGTTCTCCTGGCCAGTCTGGCATGGGGGCTTTTCGGGGCTTTTTTCCTGCCGCTGAAAGAAACCCGGATCGTGGATGGCACCATGGTGGTGCGCCAACGCGCCAAGTTGGTGGGGGACTTGCCCCTTCCGTTCTCCTTGAAGGTATCCCGCTGGTCCCGTGCGGACATAGCCCAAATAACCGCCGTTGAGACCGCGCCTGTGCACGGTTGTGATGGTTCCGTGGTCCTATGGGTAAACGGTACGGACCAGGCCTTGAAGGAGCGAATTGGCGGTTTGGCGGGCATCTGCCCGGAGAACAGGATGGAGCCGTTGCGGCGGGCGAGCGAAGCCTCCGCATTGCTGGAACGAGAGTTGCGCTGAAGACCTGCGACGCTGCTACCTTTCGGCCATGTCCAGTGAAGGTTTGCGCCTCCGGATCATACTGCCTGCCGAAACGCACCACTTGCGGCAGCTGGTGCTGCGCCCTTTTCAACCCATTGATGAGATGGAGTGGTCATTTGACCAAGCTGATGGAAGTTTCCATCTAGGAGCCGAATTGGGGGAGGAACTTGTGGGCGTGGCCTCATTTGTGCCGGAGCGCAACCGTGCACTGCCCGGTTGGAAGCAATACCGGCTCAGGGGCATGGCGGTGCACCCCGCCCATCAGGCTAAAGGGATCGGAGGAAAGTTGCTGGGGGCGGGCTTGGCCCAGTTGCATGGCAAGCACATTGACCTGGTGTGGTGCAATGCGCGGGAAGCCGCAAGGGCATTTTACCTGAAGGCCGGGTTCTCAGCGCATGATGGGCCGTTCATCATTGAGGGCATTGGAGTGCACCACCTTATGTCCAAACGGCTTTGAGTCCCCGCACGTCCCGCTATCCGACCTGGTGGCTGCTGGCGCTGCTGGCACTGAACTTGGTGCTGAAGCTCTGTTGGCTTGGCGTGAATGAACTGGCCGGTGATGAGCCCTTCACGGTGTACTGGGCCCAGCGCCCCATCAGCGAGCTCTTCGGCATGCTGCGTTCCGAAAACAACCCACCGTTGTATTTCCTGCTCATGCACGGATGGAGCTTGTTGGTCCCTTTGGAACCGGCATGGCTCAGGGTTCCTTCCGCCATTTTCAGTGCCCTCACCGTATGGCCGCTCTTCCTGCTGGGCCGCCGCCTGGGAGGCAACAAGGCCGGCATAACCGCTGCCCTGTTGTTCACGTTCAGCCAGCATCACTACCAGTTCGCGCATGAGGTACGGGCCTATCCGTTGCTGGTGCTTGCCTGCACCTGGGCCGTGTGGCAGTTGGTGCACTTGGCGGATTCACCAAGGCATCCATCCCTCCGCCCTGCGTCCATCATTTGGCTTGTGGCCGCAAACACCCTGGCCACGTGGGCACACTATTTCGGGTGGTTGATGGTCGGGTTGGAGCTGGTGATGGCCTTTTCCGTGGCTTCCCTCCGTCCCGGCAGGGCCAAGATGCTGGCGACCACGGTGATCACGATCATCCTCAACATCCCCCTGCTAGGCATTCTGTTTTCCCGCGCCGGTTCCAGCCTTGGGCAAGGAACATGGGTCCAGCCGCCCTCCTGGGAAGAGCCATACAACATGCTGATGCGTTGGAGCAACGCACCGGTGGTGGCGGTCCTGTTCCTGGTCATTGTCGCTTGGGGGTTTGCCAGGCAACGCGTGTCCGGAAATTCATTGACCTTGGCCACGCTCTGGTGCGCTGTGCCTTTGGTCGCCATGTTCCTGGGTTCCTTCCTGTTTCCAGTATATGTGGACCGCTACCTGCTCTTCGCTTCCATCGGATATTACTTGTTGGTAGCCTTGGCCCTCAACCTGTGCAAAATTCCACGGGTGCCGGCCTGGGTGTTGCCGGCAGGCTGTGTCATGGCCATGTTTGCCACTTTTACCCCATGGCGACCCAGCCCAATACACCCGTCCCGGGTGGCTGCCCAAGTGGAAAGCTGGAGCAAGGGGAATACCGCTGTGCTCATTCAACCAGCCTGGTACAGCCTCACCTATGCTTGGGCGGTTTCACCCCACTATTTTATTGGTGCTGCGCCGGTGGAGATGGCCCTGAAGGAACGCGGCGTCTGGTCCGTGCCGGGCACCGTGCTTCCCCGATTGGACAGTTCCACCGTGACGGTCATCCATGTGGATGCCTGGGCATCCTTAACGGACCCTGGGCATGTGGTGCTCCATGAACTGCGAAAGATCTACCAGCAGACCGATTCCATCGAAGCGGACAAAAAGGTCATGGTGCGCCGGTTTGAAAAATGATGACCCTTTCAGCGGGCATGAAGACTATTCTTGACAGGCACCGCCCGGCTGCTATCTTTCGTCATTCTACTACTTGACCCTGCAGAACCGAACCGGCCACCCACCAGCGCATCCCCCATGTCCAAATTAACGCTCCTGTTGGCGGCCCTGACT
>CALMYC010000062.1 GCA_937873385.1 uncultured Flavobacteriales bacterium
CCGCGGATCACCGCCATGAGGTGCGGATAGCCGTTCTCCATCAACCATTTGCGCGCATCCGCCTTCAAATGCAGCGCGAACACGAATATCCCCAGTTCGGGATACCCGTTCTGGATCAACCACGTGCGCAATCCGGTGTTCCCTGAAATGGCCTCGCCCCAAGCGATAAGCACTTTGGCGGGATAGATAAAACGGGCGGCCATTGGACCTTGGCAAAGTTACCCGCTTGTTGCCTGCTGCGCTTTGTGGCCGGGATGGGCCAGTATCTTCGCCACATGCGGAACTCCATCCTGCTTGTGCTGCTCACCATTGCCGGAACATCCGCCGGGCAAACCACAACGCCCGCGGAGGCCAAGGTGCGGGCCAAGCTGGCCAAGGGAAAGGCCTACCCTGCCATCCGGATCGCCACCGCGGCCCTGGCCAAGCCCGGCCATCCGGAGTTTTACGCGCTGCGCGCCGAAGGGTATAACGCCATTGCCGAGTTCACCAAGGCGGAGCAGGACGCCCGCATGGCGATCAGCCTGCTGCCCGACAGTGTTTCCGGGCTCTTCCAACTCGCGGTGGCAGGGCAGGGAATGGGCCGGTTGGACAGTGCCGATGCGCAGTTCAGCGAGGTGGTCCACCGCTCTCCATCGCCAGAGGCCTACTACCGCCGGGCCCAAGTAAGGCAACTGCAAGGCAGGCTTGGTGATGCAGCCCGGGACATCGACCAGGCCATGGCCCTCGCAGGCGCGGACGGCCCGGCATCCGCGCGGTTCCACCGGATGAAAGGCGAGCTTGCCGCAATGGCAGGTGACACGGCCTTGGCGCGGACTGAACTGGGCAGGGCCGTACAGCTCGCACCGGACGACCCCGTGAACTACAACAGCCGGGGTTTTTACCTCCACGCCAAACGCGGTGATCACAAGGGTGCCATAGCGGACTATGACAGGGCCATCAAGTTGAACCCCAATTACAGCTATGCCTTCAACAACCGGGGCTGGAGCTGGTACAAAGCCGGGAATACGGCCAAAGCCCTCAAGGACATCGGGCGGGCCAAACGCAAGAAGTCCATGAATCCATTCGTGTACCGCAACCTTGGGGTGATCGCCCTGGAAAGTGGGGATACCACCAAGGCCTGCCTGCTGTTCCGGGAAGCCCTGGACAAGGGTTTCACCACACTGTACGGCACGGAAGTGGAAGACCTGATGGCCACCTCCTGCAAGCAACCGGCGGGCAGCAGGACACACGCACCCGTCCAAGCACCGGCAGGCACCATTGACAGGCGGCCAGACCGCCCGCCCGTACGGACCAATGCACCCTGAACCATGGAGCAAACAACAGGCATGCTGCGCGACGGCGCGCTGAAGGGACAGGTGATCGTGATCACCGGCGGGGGCACCGGCCTTGGCCGGAGCATGGCCGAGGCATTCCTGCGCCTGGGGGCCAAGGTGTGCATCACCAGCCGCAAAATGGATGTACTGGAGGCCACTGCGGCCGAGCTTGTAAAGGCCACGGGCGGCACAGTGCTTCCGGTAGCCTGTGATGTGCGCGAGTGGCGTGAGGTGGATCGCATGAGGGACCAGGTGCTTGGCACATTCGGCCGGGTGGACGCACTGGTGAACGATGCGGCGGGCAATTTCATCAGCCCGACGGAGCGCCTGAGCAGCAAAGCCTTTGAGACCATCATCGGCATTGTGCTCATGGGCACGGTAAACTGCACCTTGGCCTTCGGCAAGCACTGGATCGCCAAGGGCGAAAAGGATAAAAAGGTGCTCAACATCACCACCACTTATGCATGGACGGGCAGCGGCTATGTGGTGCCCAGCGCATGCGCCAAGGCCGGCGTGCTGGCCCTCACGCGCTCGCTGGCGGTGGAATGGGCCAAGTACGGCATCCGCACCAATGCCATCGCTCCGGGCCCATTTCCCACCAAAGGCGCCTGGCAACGCTTGCTGCCC
>CALMYC010000063.1 GCA_937873385.1 uncultured Flavobacteriales bacterium
GCAAAGGGGTCCCCGATGACATAAAGTACACCCCGTTGATCGAAAGGGGGCTTACCAATGTGCCCACCCCGGCCGGGGCCGTGGGCTTTTGGCAGTTCATGAAGGAAACCGCCATTGCCGAAGGCCTGGTGGTGAACAATGAGGTGGATGAACGGTACAATGTGGTGCGCAGCACGGAGGCTGCCTGCAAGCATCTCAAGGAAGCCCATGCCCGTTACGGCTCATGGGCCATGGCAGCCGCCACCTTCAACCTTGGGCGCGGAAACTTGGAGCGGCAGATCGGCAGGCAAAATGAAACGAACTACTTCAACCTGCTGCTGCCGGAGGAAACCTCGCGGTACGTGTTCCGGATCCTGGCCATGAAGGCCATCATCACCGACCCGGCCCGCTACGGTTTTCATCTCCGCCAAAAGGACCTGTATGCGCCCTACTCGACAAGGGCCATGGAAATAACCCCACCAGTGGAGGACTTGAATGCATTCGCCACGCGCCAAGGAACAAGCTACAAGTTGCTGAAGCTGCTCAATCCGTGGCTTCGCGACAATACGCTCTCCGACCACGGCGGCAGGAAGTACACCATCCTGCTGCCCGCGGAAGGATTCAACCAATTGCCAGCGGATGATGAGTGATCCCTCCAATGCACTGACGGGTTCCCCTGGGAACGCCACAACCGGGGACGAATCAGGGGACATCGAGGTATTCGGGGCCCGTGTGCACAACCTGAAGAACATTGACGTGCGGATACCCCGCAACAGGCTCGTGGTGGTAACCGGTTTGAGCGGCAGCGGCAAAAGCTCATTGGCCTTTGACACCATCCACGCCGAAGGCCAGCGCCGCTACATTGAAACCTTCAACGCTTACGCTCGCCAGTTCCTGGGCGGCATTGAAAGGCCCGACGTGGACTTGATAAATGGCTTGAGCCCGGTGATTGCCATTGAACAGAAGACCATCAGCCGCAACCCGAGGAGCACCGTGGGAACCATCACGGAGATCTACGACCTGCTCCGCCTGCTGTACGCGCGCATCGGCGAGGCGTACAGCCACGTCACCGGCGAGCGCATGGTACGCTACACCGAAAAGCAGATCACCGGCCTGCTCCTGCAGGAACATGCGGGCGAGGAACTACTTGTACTGGCCCCGGTGGTACGCGGGCGCAAGGGCCACTACCGCGAACTGTTCGAGCAATTACTTCGCCAAGGCTTCCTGCGCGCACGGGTGGACGGAACCGTGGTCGACCTTACCGCAAGGCCGCGACTGGACAGGTACAAAACGCATGACATCGAACTGGTGGTGGACCGCCTGAAGGTGAATGCCGCCAATGCCAAGCGACTGGCCGACAGCTGTGCAGTAGCGCTGCGGCATGGCAAGGGAAACCTGATGGCGCTGAATGCCAAAGGCCACGGCGAACCCCGCTACCTGAGCCTTCATCTGATGGACCCTGTGAGCGGCATTGCCTACGAGGAGCCCGAGCCGAACCTGTTCAGCTTCAACAGCCCTTATGGGGCATGTCCCCGCTGCGGGGGGCTCGGGCAGGTGACCGAGGTTGCGCCGGAAAAGATCGTACCCGACCGCTCGAAGAGCCTGAGGCGGGGCGCCATCGCCGCGTTGGGTGCCTACAAGGCCGGCGGTATCTTCCGCCAGGTGGAAGCCGTGCTGGAAAGTTTCGGCCACGATGCCAACACACCGTTCGAGGAAATGGAGGATGAGGTCCTCACCACCATTCTCAATGGCCGGGATGAACCCATTCGCGTGATCAGCAAAGCCGGGCTAAGCGACCGGAGCCTGCAGTTTGATGGCATCATCCCATTCATCCTGGAACAGGCGGAGGGCGGGCCAAAGTCCGCGCAAAAGTGGGCGGCCCAGTTCACCCGCATGGTGGATTGCCCGGTCTGTGAAGGCACGCGCCTGAAAAAAACAGCGCATTGGTTCCGGATCGCGGGTAAGGACATCACCCAGTTGTCCGCCATGCCCATCGACGAGTTCCATGCGCACATGGCGGAACTTCCCGCCAAGCTGGATGAACGCCAAGGCATCATTGCGCGTGAAGTGGTAAAGGAGATCACCTCACGGAGCAAATTCCTGCTGGACGTGGGCCTGGAATACCTCACCCTGGGCCGAAGTGCACGCACGCTGAGCGGCGGCGAGGCCCAGCGCATCCGTTTGGCCACCCAAATTGGAAGCCAGTTGACCGGCGTGCTCTACATCCTGGACGAGCCGAGCATTGGGCTGCACATGCGGGATGACCACCGGCTGATCGGGAGCCTGCGCGAACTCCGTGACGGCGGCAACAGTGTGCTGGTGGTGGAGCACGACAAGGAGATGATGTTGCATGCCGACCATGTCATTGACATTGGGCCCGGTGCCGGTGTGCACGGAGGCCGTGTGGTTGCCCAGGGAACGCCCGCGGAACTCGCACAGGGCAATTCACTGACGGCGCGCTTCCTCAACGGCGCGGAACGCATCGAGGTGCCGTCAAAACGACGGAAGGGAAATGGCCATGCACTGCGCCTGAAAGGTGCCAGCGGCAACAATTTGAAGTCCGTTGACCTTGAACTGCCGCTGGGCACTTTCATCTGCGTGACCGGCGTGAGCGGCAGCGGCAAGAGCAGTTTGATCGATGATACGCTCTACCCCATTCTGAGCAGGTCCTTCCACCGCGGAGAAGCCCGGCCATTGGCCTTCAGCTCCGTTGACGGGCTCAAGTTCCTGGACAAGGTGATCGAGGTGGACCAATCGCCGATCGGCCGGACCCCGCGCAGCAACCCGGCCACATACACCGGGTTGTTCGACCACGTGAGGCAGCTCTTCGCGGAACTGCCCAGTGCCAAGATCCGCGGATACAAAGGCGGCCGCTTCAGCTTCAACACACCCGGTGGCCGTTGCGAAACCTGCAAGGGCGCAGGCGTGCGCACCATTGCCATGAACTTCCTGCCCGATGTGGACGTGCCTTGCGAGACCTGCCGCGGAAAGCGCTACGACCGTGAAACCCTGGAAGTGCGTTACAAGGGCCGCAGCATCGCCGATGTCCTTGCCCTCAGCGTGGAGGAAGCCATGGCGGTGTTCGGTGACATTCCCCCGACCAGCGGCAAGCTCGCCACTTTGCTCGACGTCGGCTTGGGCTATGTGACGCTGGGCCAGGGAAGCACCACCCTCAGCGGCGGCGAGGCGCAGCGCATCAAACTGGCCACTGAACTGAGCAAGCGGCAAACAGGCAGCACCATCTACATCCTGGACGAACCCACCACGGGGCTGCATTTCGATGATGTGCGGCATTTGATCCGCGTGCTTGACAAACTGGTGGAACACGGCAATACCGTACTGGTGATCGAGCACAACATGGACATCATCAAGGTGGCGGACCATGTGATCGACATGGGCCCCGAAGGCGGCAGCGGCGGTGGGCGAATCGTCGCGCAGGGCACGCCGGAACAGGTGGCCTTGAGCGGGCGCGGATACACCGCGAAGTTTCTGGAGCAGGAGCTGTACGGGTAGGCCCCACCGGGGGAAAGGCCTTCAACATTCTCTGCAATGCCGCGTCCGGCAAGGCCGTCAGGGTTCATGGCCATTCCGCTCTTCAACACGGCGTTGTTGGAAGATGGCCGTCATGCGCAATTGAAGCAGTCTGCATGCACGGATAGTTTTGCCCATGCCGCATAACACGTCCATCCGCGAAGCAGGACCCCCATGATCAAGATCTTTACGTTGCTCAACGTCGCAGGCCTGATCCTGTTCAACATGTTCCTCGGTGGTGATGTCAGCATCATGCAGAACATGCCGCCCAACATGGATGCGGGTTCGGAGGTCCGCGTCACGGTCACGATCAACAAGGACCAGATCTCCGGATTTGCCAAGTTGCAGATCGACCTGCCCCCCGGGCTTTCCGCATCCGCCATTGAAACCAAGGGTGCGTCGTTCACCTTCGCGGACGGCAAGGCCAAATTCATTTGGATGGCATTGCCCACGCAGCCTTCCTTCAAGGTGAGCTACACGCTCAGTGCGGATGCCGGCGCAAGTGGCACGTTTCCGGTAACAGCCCGCCTTTCCTACATCCAGGACAACGAAAGGAAAACGGTGGACATGGCCCCGGCCACCATCACCGTGGGCAACGGTGCTGCGGCCGCATCCGCCCCGGCCGCGCCGCCGGCATCACAGGCCGCCACGCAATCAAGCACGGCAACCACTGCGGCGAACACCGCCGCCATCACCGAGGCCGCTCCGGAAGCCACCGCCACCATGAGCGGCAGCGGCATGACGGCACCGCAATCCGCTGCCGCACAGGCAGGGGCCGGTGACGTGGTCGGATCACGGACGGTTGCGCCGGTGAGCGCATACGAATCGCTCGTTACCGTTACGGTGAAAAAGGGCGGGCTCCGCGGCTTCGGCAAACTGCAGGAATCACTGCCGGAAGGATTCACGGCCATTGCCAAGGACAATGACGATGCCATCTTCAGCGCCAGTGGCCGGATCGTGAAGTTCGTCTGGCTGAACCTGCCCTCCAAGAGCGAGCTTGTTGTACGGTACCGCATGGTGGCACCTGCCGGGGCCAGGGGAGCCTACACGGTGGAAGGTGAATTCGGATACCTCCTGAATGACCTTACACAGCGCGCAACGATCGGAAGCACCGCATTCAATCTCGGCGAAGCAGCCGTGGCCGTGGTTGCACCCCCGCCCGCAACCGGCACTTCCACGGAACCTGCCCCGGCCAGCTCCGTGCCTCCCCTTTCCACCACCACCGCCAAGGAGAACCCCAAGCAGCCGGAATCCCCGGTCAGCACCATGACGGCCACCACCAACAGGCCGAAGGTGACCAACACCCCTGCACCCGAATCCGGTATCACCTACAAAGTGCAGATCACCGCCGCACACCGTGAAGTGGGCAAGGCTTACTTCGAACAGCGACACCATTATGGCGGTGATTTCAGCATCGAGCGGAATGAAGGATGGATCAAATACGTCACCGGCCTGTTCGACAAATACAAAGCCGCCAGGGAGCAGCGCCAGGCGTACATTGATGCCCAGTACAATTTCCCCGGCCCATTTGTCACGGCCTACAACAACGGCGAGAGGATCACTGTTCAAGAAGCCTTGATGATCTCCGGACATCGTTCCGCACAATAGACATCCACTTGCCTCCCACTTACCGGATGCGCACCAAGGCCACGCCACTCCTGATCAAATGCCTGGCCATGGGGATTGTGGCGGCATGGGGCGCGTCATCCGCGGCAGCGCAGTTCACGGACAGCACCGGTTTTCAGTTGAAGCCCTCCTTTTCCCTGGGCACCGGCATGCTGGGTTTTTATGGTGATGTAGGCTATCAAAGCAAATACTACAGCCCCCTGGTTTCGCGCATCGGCTATGAGCTTCGCGCCTCCTCCCCCATCACGGATTGGCTGGAAGTGGGCCTCTTTGCGATCCACGGCAGGTTGAGCTCCAATGAGCACGGCACTGGGCGTAACCTGAACTTCGAATCACGCATCACCACGGGCGGCGTGCAGTTCGCGTACAACTTCAACCAGTTGCTCCGTCCCGGCCATGTGGTCGAGCCTTGGGTGAGCGTGGGGTTTGAAAGCCTGGAATTCCTGAGCAAGACCGACCTCAAGGATGCCCAAGGCCGCTACTACCATTACTGGAACGACGGTAGCATCCGTGACATCGCCGAGGATGCCCCCAACGCATCAAGCGCGGTGGTGATACAGCGCGACTACACCTATGAAAGCGACGTGCGCGAAAGCAACCTCGACGGCTTCGGCAAATACCGGGAGCAATCCTGGGCAATCCCCGTGGGCGTAGGCGTGAAAATGAAACTGGGCAACGGATTCGATGCCCGCATCGGCACCACCATGCACTACACCGCCACCGACCTGATCGATGGCGTGACCAGCAAGAGCAAGGCAAACCGCCAGGGAGACAGCCGGAATGACCGGTTTCTGTTCACTTCATTCTCCGTCGGTTATGCGATCAGCACAACGCCCAAAGCCAAAAAGTGGAAACCCACCCTCAGCCCCGAGCAGATGGATGCCATCGCCCTGAACGATGACGAAGATGGCGACGGCGTGCTGGACTGGATCGACCGGTGCCCGCATACACCTTCCGGCGTGCAGGTGGATGCGCACGGCTGCCCGTTGGACAGCGATGGGGACGGTGTGCCGGACTACCTTGACGACGAGCCCCATTCCCTGGCCGGTGCAGCCGTGGATGAGCGCGGCGTAGCCCTTACCGATGATGACATACTGCGCGGCTACCTCAACTACAAGGACTCCGGCAACGTAACCATGGTGAGCAGCCGGGTGGAATCCTTCGGACCCGTGGGCAAGCCCACTGTGAAACGACCGCCCATCCCCATCAAACGGACTTATGTGGTGAAAGTGGGCGCCCAGACCGAGGGCATCTCCGAGGAATTGATCCAGCGGATCCTCAGCCTGCCGGACGTGCGCACCATCGAGCGTGGCGACACCACCTACTACGTGGTTGGCAATTACGATGCATTGCCTGATGCGATCAAGCGGCAATTGCAGATGAAGGGCCAAGGCTTTGAGGGAACCTTGATGATGGATGAGGACGGCAAGCTGGTGGACCTGCCCCGCGGAGGCATCACCCCGCGCGAGGAGGAAGTGTTGAACAACCTGGCCCCCGCAACTCCAGTGAAGCCCGGCCAAGTGGTGGTGCGTGTTCAGCTCGGCGCATTCCGCAACAAGCTTGCCCAGAACATCTTCACCAAGGTGCCCGATCTTGTCACCCTGCGGGACAAGGACGGCCTGACACGCTACTATACCGGTTCATTCACGAACATCAATGAGGCGGCCAAGCACAAGGTGAACATGCTCCTGGACGGTTTTGAAGGTGCATTCCTCGTCGCCTTCAAGGACGGCAAGCGGGTTTCCATCGCCGAGGCGGGGGCCCAGCTTTCGGGTCCCGAAAACCTCACCAACATTCCGGTGGGCTCCATCAACACGGAGCACCTCACCTTCCGTGTGCAAGTGGGCACATTCGTGGGCAACGTACCCATGGAAACCATGAGCAAGTACGTGGACCTGGGCAACGTGAAGCCTGTGACCAGTGAAAGCGCAACCCGCTACCTGTACGGCAGCTATCCCACCCGCGCAGCCGCGGAAGAGGCCCGCAAGGAGCTGCAGAACCTCGGCTTCAACGATGCCTTCGTAGTGGGTGAGCTCAGTGGCCGCATCATCCAAGCGGAGGATGCCGAAAGGCTCTTGAAAGGACATTAACGGGCATCCCCGGAATCCGACCTGCAAGATCCCGGCACAACCAGGACAGCATGCCCGTGGTGGCAACTTGCTATCTTTCAAGCCACCATTTCCCCCCCATGCCGCCCTTGTTCCGAAAAACGACGCTCCTCCCCTACCTTGTCCTGCTGGTAGCCCTCCTGCTCAGTGGTTGCCGGTCAAACCACGGTCCTGAACGGCCCAGTGCAGCCTTCGCACCTTATGTCCCGGCGTTCACTTCCGGGCACATTTCCGCGCGTTCCCCGGTGCTTGTGAAGATCGCGGAAGGCCTTGCACTGAAGGATACCAGCCATGCGGCGCTTCAAGACCTGTTCACGCTGAGCCCATCCACCGATGGCTCGGTGAATTGGCAGGATGACCACACGTTGGCCTTTGTGCCGGCGAAGCGGCTCCGGCAGAATACCCAGTACACGGTCTCCTTTCACCTGGGCAAGCTCACCGAGGTTCCCAAAAACCTGGAGGACTTCAATTTCTCCTTCACCACGTTCGGGCAGCAGATCGACCTGCATGTGGAAGACCTTTCCAGCATCAGCCCGAAGGACCTCACGTGGCAACGCGTGGTGGTGGGCGTGTTCACCAGTGATGATGCCAACGGGCAAGATCTGGAAGGCAGTGTGAAAGCCGTCCAGGACGGACGGCCACTGAAGATGACATGGGAGCACGAACCCAATGGCACACTGCACCGCGCCGTGGCCGACAGCGTGCTGCGGGGCACCAAGGCCAGCGCCGTGGAATTCACCTGGGATGCGGGCCACATCGGGGGACAAGGTTCGGGGAGCCAAGTGTTCCAGGTTCCCGCGGTCGGCGACTTCAGCCTCATTTCCTCCTCAGCCAACTCCGAAGGTGATCAAAATGCCACGCTGCTCTTCAGCGACCCGCTCGATCCCGCCCAGGACATGAGCGGGCTGGCGGGCATTGCCGGCGCGGACAACGTGCGCATTGCCGTCATCGGCAACAAGCTCATGCTGTACCCGGCCCAGCGCCTCACCGGCAGTCAAAATGCCTTCGTGGCCGCAGGCTTGAAGAACATCAACGGACATGCGCTGGGCATGGACCTCTCCGTTGACCTGCTCTTTGAGGAGGTGAAGCCCAATGTGCGCACAGTCGGCAACGGCACCATCCTTCCAAGCACGGACGGCCTGCTCTTCCCCTTTGAAGCGGTGAACC
>CALMYC010000064.1 GCA_937873385.1 uncultured Flavobacteriales bacterium
CCTGCCTCGCCGATGATGATCAGGTGCTGGCCGCTCACCTTCCACCGGGTGCGCGCGGGCAGTAAACTGCGCAACACGCGGTCCACGGGCTGTTCCACCACATTGAGGTTGACCACGCTGTCCATGGGCACCACGTCGGCGTTGTAGCTCAATTTGAAACCGGCGTCCTTGGCAACCAGCTCCAGTGCTTGGGAGAGCCGCACCTGTCCGGCGTAGATGGTGACACGGCGGTCCAATGCGGGTTGGGCGAAGGCTGAGGTGGTGAGGAGGGTGAAGACAATGAGGGAGGTGTGGGAGGCCCTTCGGCTCCGCCCAGCGAAGAGAAAGGAGGAGAGGGACCTGAAGTGCAGTCCACATTTGGGAATTGGTGCGACACCCTTCGGGGTCGTGACATCCGGAAGGCATGAATGTTCAACGCTGTGCGACACCCTTCGGGGTCGTTTTGGCGACCTGGCCTGCTTGACCCCGGAGGGGTCATAAAACGTTGCAACCAACGAAGAAGCCGTTCGACCCCGAAGGGCGTTGCACATGGCCTTGCACAACGATTCCCATGGCGGGATCAACAAGCTCTGAGCAAGGGCCTGAACAGGCTCTTCAACGCTTCGGCACGCTCCACGTGTCACGGGTTCAGGGCGGATCGCAGCACAGCGGACCAGTTCTGTACGTACACACTGCTCAGCAACCATCGCCTTCCAGTGTATAGCTGCCGGCATTCATGGTCACATTCAGGCCGAAGGTTTGGGCGATCACCTCCAGCATGCTGGCGATGGGCTCATCATTGAACTCGGCGGTGAGGCGGCAATTGGCGATGCGCTCGTTGCCCAAGGTGATGCGCACATGGTACAGGTTCTCCAATTGTTCCACCACGCGCGCCATGGGTGCGCCTTCGAACTTGAGCACACGCAGGCCATAGACCTCCATGGGCGGCGCAGGTCGACGTTCCAGCTGATGGCGCTGCTTGTCATAGCGCAGGTGGTCACCGGCCAGGAGCTCCACGGTTTCGGTGCCGGCCACTACGCGTACATGGCCGGTGCGCACGCGCACGGTGGCGAAGCGTGCGGTGTCATAGTCGGCCACTTCGAAGGCAGTGCCCAACACGGTCACTTGCAAGTCACCGGCTTCCACCGTGAAAGGCCGTTGCGCATCGCGCCGCACCTCGAAATAGGCGCGGCCCTTCAAGTGCATGGCGCGTTGCTTGCCCATGCGCCCCGTCAGCTTGGAGCCGGGAAAAAGCACGGTGCGGCTGCTGTCGGCGAGGATGATCTGCTTAGGCTCCGCTTGGGCGAGGTACGTTATGGTGGAAGGCTCAAAGAACCAGCGGACGGCAAGCACCAGCATGGCCACCATGGCCGCTGCGGAAAGCCAACGCACCCAGTGGCGCGCACCGATGAGGCGCACACGCCCTTTGCCCTCGGCATCGGCGATCCGGCTTTCGACCTTGGTCCAGGCGGCGTCCACGTTCACTTTCGGCACGTCCACGGCTTTTCCGCCGAGGTCCCAGAGCTCGCGCATGCGCCGCAGCTCATTGGCATTTGCCGGGTCATCCTGCGCCCATGCCTCCACCGCACGGCGCTGTGCCTCATCGGCCTCGCCGGAGAGGTAGCGCGCGAGGAGCTCGCTGGGGATGGGATCGGGGATCATTGGATCAGTCGATCCAATGGATCGACGGTACAGATGAATATCAGAGGATCCGTGCCGTGGCTTGGGAAGTTCATCTGTTCAGTATGACAATCATACCGTTCAATTCCCCCATCCTCCCCTATCCCCGATCCAAAAAAGCCACGGCAGCAGCGGCACCAGGTCGGCCAGTTCCTCGCGGAGGGTCTTGAAGGCCTTGCCCATTTGGTTCTCCACGGTCTTCACGGAAATGCCTAACCGCTCGGCGATCTCATGGTACTTCAACCCTTCGTAGCGGCTCAACTTGAACACTTTCCTGCGTTCCTCGGGCAGTAGCTCGATCGCGGCCTGCACGCGGGCAATGCGCTCGGTGTGCTCATCCTCGGTGCGTTCCTCGCCTGCGGGGAGGTCTTCGGTCTCCTCGTTCACCACGCGCATGCGGACCCCGGCCTTCAAGGTGTTGAGGCAACGATTGCGCACCGAGGCGTAGAGGTAGGCCTTGGTGCTGGTGGTGATGTTCACCTTTTCGCGGTCCAGCCACAGGCGGAAGAAGAGGTCCTGCACGAGGTCCTCGGCCTGGTCGCCATCCTTGACGTAGCCCATGGCAAAAGCACACAGCGGCCGGTAATGCACACGGAACAACGCCTCGAAAGCGGCACGGTCACCGGCGGCGATGGGGGCGAAATCCATGGCGCAGCGAAAGTAACCGGAGGCGTGCCCGGTCCCGTTGCCCGAGAACCACGATCCCATGGCCATGGGCGGGATGCACGTACTCCTTCTTCTTGGGCCATACCCGCCCTCTTCAGTGCAACACGGTGAAGTACCCTGTCAGTTCTTTCCCAACGCCATTGCTGGCAAGCAGGTGCAGCACGTAGAAATACACGCCTTCAGGCACAGGTTCTCCAGATATGTCCGCTGTGGCATCCCATGGTTCGCGCAGCAAATTACCGGTGTGGACCAACGTGCCCCAGCAGTTGTAGATCTGGACTTTCGCCTCAATTGCCCCCACGGCGCCAAGTGCAAAGATGTCATTCTTGCCATCGCCGTTCGGTGAAATGACATTCGGGACCACCGGTGTGCAATCCAGGGCATCAATGGCAATGGCATCATTGACCGGGCAGCCGTTCGTGTCCGTGGCCATTACGCTGTATATACCGGCTTGTGTGACGGCAATGCTTTGGCCAGTGCTCCCCGTGCTCCACACGGGACCTGTGAAACCGATGGGCAGCACCACCGTGAACAGGCCACCTGCACAGAAATTGGTATCCGGGCCCAGGTCAAGCGGTACAGGCATCACCGCATCCACATACATGCTGTCCGGTGATCCGATGCAACCGGCCAGGGACGGGACCAGGATGTACCATCCCGCATCCGATGGTTCCACCGGATCCAATGTCAAGGTGGTCCCGGTGAAGAATCCGGAAGGGGTGGCCCAAACCCCTTCAAGCCCGGCCGGGCCGGTGGCGGTGATGATGGCTGATCCACCCACGCAGTAAGGTGCCGTACCGGTCAAAAGGACGTCCACCGGTTCGGGCACCACGTTCACTTGGAACGTCACCGGCCCTGTGGTGCAACCATATTGGTTCTGCATCAGGTAGAGCGTTAGGCTGTCGAGTGGGGCGGTGATGGTCAAGGAATCACCTGTGGCCAACAGAACTTGCAGGAGGGAATCGGCATACCAGGACAGGTTGCCGCTTCCTGCGGCCAGCAACAACACGTCTTCCCCGAGGCAAAGGGTCACTTCACCCCCTGAAACCGGAAGGTCCGGGAATAATTCCACAACAAATACAGAATCCTGCACCAGGCATCCGTTCATGTCCGAAGCCTGCAAAAAGACCGTACCTGTTTGGCCCGTGGCATACGTGGCCCCCGTGTCCGTCTGTTGCCACAGGGGGTTCGCGAAGCCCGCTGGCACAGTGAACAGAAGCGAATCGCCCGGGCAGATCACCGTGTCCGGGCCCAGATCAAGGACCGCCGGCGCTACCACGGCGAGCAAAAGGCTGTCCGCGAGGCCCGAACAGCCTGGGGAGGTTGCAGCCACTACGTACCATCCGGCATCCGCCACCGTTGTGTTGGCCAGCAACAGGGTATCACCCATGGCCGCACCCATCGGAGTTGTCCATGCGGCCAAGAAAGGCGGTTGCACATTGGCCACGAGCTGAACCTCCGTACCGGCGCACACGGTATCTGCACTGGCTCCCAGCACAACGGAAGGAGGATCCACCACGTTCACCGCCACGCGAACCGGCAGCCCTGTGCACACGCTGTCCGAGCGCACCAGGAACACAATGGTGGTGTCCGTTGGCGTGCCCAGGTCGAGCAACGGACCTGTGCCCAGCACCACGGTCAGGGCACTGTCCGCATACCAGGTGAAGGTGCCTGGAACAGTCTCTGACAACACCACCGCCGTGCCGATGCACACCGTTCGGTCCGCAATGGTCGTGGCCCCGCCAAAATCATGGCCCGCAACGACTACGGCTGCTGCCGTATCACTGCAACCGTTGGCATCAAGCGTGGTCAAGGTGTATGATCCGGGTTGCGTCACGATCAGCGTATCGCCAACCAACTGTCCGGGATTCCAGATGTAGATGGCCTGCCCTGCCGCAGCAGCCAAATGCAGGGTATCGCCTGGACATAGGCTGTGCGGCCCCGGGTCCAACACTTCGGCCACGGCGGAACCGGCAATGATCTCCGTACTAAGCACCGTGGTGATCCCACAGGCCTGTACGGAACAACTGTAGGTACCCGGCTGGGAAACAGTTTGGCTCAGGCTGTTGCCGGACAAGGGTGTCCCCCACGCCAGCGAGGAAAAGCCCGTGGTCACCACTTGAAGCTGCACGGGGCCTTCGCCCACACAGATCACGCCATCGGGCAATACGTTGAGGAACGGCGTGGAATACCCGGTGATCAATATGGGGTCGGAGGTGAGGTGGCAACCGTTGGGGTCCACGAGTGAGAGGTAGTATTCGCCCGGGATGGTCACCACGATGGAATCATTGTTGACCGCGATCTCGCCCGGTGGCCCGTACCAGGTGTAGCTGCCCATTGCGGTTGTAAAGATCACGGCGTTGGAATCCGGGCAGATCACGCCATCCGCCGGCAGCACGTCCAATTCCGGCACGCCCGGATAGGATACAACGATGGATGCATGAACGCTGAACGAACATCCATTGGTATCGAGTGCCGATCCCGTTGCCATGTACGTTCCGTTGAGGACGTGCGCCGTATCGCCGGAAGAGGCAATGATGTTCGGCCCTTGCCAAAACACCTGGTCACAGTTCGCGCATGTCGCCACCAGCAGTGCCGTGTCCGCGGGGCAGATCAATGTGGGGCCCGTCATGTTCACATCCAAGGCCAATGCCGGGAACACATTGACGAAGATGCTGTCCACCACCCCTGTCGGAAGCCAAAGCGTGTCCGTGCCACATGGTGAATTCAGGATGAACAACGATGCCTGGTCATGGTACCAATGCGATCCGGATACTTGCATGCTCCCTAGGTAATTGGGATGGTCAATAATTGAAGTGTTTCCGTTGACGACGTATCCAAAATAATATGAAGGCGGATCGGTATTCGGGAAGGAATAGGGCACGCCGTTCAATGTGAAGGATGGTGTGACCTGGACCGCCCTGACCAGGTTTGGACAAAGGTCCAAGGTGTCGTTCTGGTCCATGTCCTGCGGGTAGGAGATCGCCAAGCTCACGTCCACATCCGGGATGAGCGCATGGGGAAAATCGGACACGGTCACTGAGTTAAGGGACATGCAACCGAACGCATTGATCATGGTGAACACGAACATGCCGCTGGTGTCCACCAGGAGCGAGTCGCTGTACACGGGTCCGCCGGGCGTGGTCCAGTGGAAGGTGGATGCGGTGTCCACATTGCTGCACCACAGCCAAACCTGGTCCGGGTCGCAGATCTGGATCGGGTATGGGTTCGGGGAATTGGTGGCCACCACCACATCATCGGAAAGCAGCGGTTGTGGCGGGAATGGATGGACAAGCACCACGATGGTGTCCGTCCACTGCAGGCAGCCATTGATGGTGGTGCAGGTTACCCAATAGGTCCCGGATGCGGTCACCTCCAGCGAATCCGTGGTGGCACCCGTGCTCCACAAAAAGTCAAGCTCTGGGCCGACGAAGTGGTTGCGGTGGTCTATGTCAAATGAAAATTGCGGCTTGATGCCGATGATCCCCGGTCCGCAAAATTCAACTGTATCCGAACAGGTGTAGGCCATTTCACCCTGGCCCAGGCAAAGGGAAAGCGGCAGGAATGAACAGTTGGACCCGCTCCGGTCCCACCAATCGTATGGCGCCCGCCCCGGTACCAGCCCGTGCGCGATGAACCCGTCCTTGAGCCCATTGCTCGTATCGGCGGCGAATGATCCATAGTAGTCGTTCCCGCAATACCCGGCCATGTTGGGCGCCATGAGATCCCATGGGGGCTGGATGGAGGCCAGGTCCGCGGAAAAATCATTCAGGCAAGGGAACACGAGCATATCCTCGAAGCTGCCGCAGAAGACGGGCGATCCGTCCGGGAGCGTGGCCACCTGCCCGGCAAGCTTTTCCTGCCTGCCGCCGAACTGCTGCGCCTCCTTGATCACGTACAGGCTGTCCAGGTAGTGCCGCGTGATGAACAGGTCCTGGATGCCCGTGGCCTGCCACAGCCCTGCATGCGCGCTGTCCGCCATGGAGGTGAATTGGCATTTGAACTGCCCCAATACGGTGATCATGCCGTTGCGTTCATCCAATGCACGGCCGCTCACCTCGTTGGCGGAGGTCACCACGGTGTCACTGAGCAACTGTCCATTGCCGTTCACCCGAAGCAGGTAGTACGCGTAGTTGTCCACGCTGGAAATGAAGTCGGGCACACTGTCCAGGAAGATCATGGTGCCGCGCAGGTCGCCCACCAGCAGCAGGTCGTTGGTGCTGGTCCATTGCATGTCGCGCACCTGGTTGTACACCGCACCGCCCATGCGGCGGAACCAGATCTCGTTGCCTGAACCGTCCAGCTTCAACAGGAAGGTGGCATTGTACATGGCATTCGGGTACGTGCCGGTGAACTGGATGGTGTCACTGAACTGGCCGGTGACGTACAGGTTGCCGGAGAGGTCTGTTTCCAGATCGATGGCGCGATCGGTGTATTGGGCCGCACCCTGCTTGGCCCACAACGGCACCCCTGCGGGCGAATAGGAGGCAATGAACACATCCACGCTGGGCACGGCGGTAACCGGGTCGGGCACGCTGGTCATCACACTTCCCGCGATGTTCACCGTACCGCTGAACTCTCCGGCCATCGTCACCTGCCCGGAGGGCGCAATGGCCACCCCGTACGGGCGGTCGCTGGCCAACGGCCCTCCCCCGCTGGTGATCCATTGCTGCTGGCCGGTGGCGGCATCATGTACGGACAGGAAAATGTCCGGGCCGCCGGCAGAGGTCAGCGATTGCCCCTGGAAAGTGGCCGTGAGCATGTACTCACCCACCACCGCCACCACACCGCCCCGCACCGCCAGCTTGATGCCGCGATCGATCCCCGGGCCACCGCCGTGCACAAACCAGATCACTTGGCCGCTGGGCGCCAGTTTGGCCAGGAACATGTCGATGCCTCCCTCCGACACGTATGTGTTTCCCCCGAACACGATGCTTCCGCTGAACTCGCCCGTGGCGTAAATATTCCCCGCAGCATCGGTCTTCACATCGGCCACATGGTCATTGCCCGGGCCGCCGAGATCCTTGGACCAATATGTCTGGGCCCGGAGGCCATCGAACAGGGCAAGCAAAAGCCCTGTTAGAAGCAATATCCGGTGGACTTTGTAACACATGCCCCTATCTGGAATACCAATCGCCACAAGATAGACACGCCAAAAGACCTGACCGCTGCCTGGCGCGCTCCGGCATCCATCAAGGTCCCCTGCGGGAGACCTTGATGGGACTAATTCCCCTGCGGGAGACCTTGATGGGACACGCTGCCTGCGGTGAGCAGGATCGGTGCGGATAAATGCATCCCCACCCGCTTTGCGGAGCCTTGATCCCGGAATGTGCGGCTAACTCAAGTACTTGGTCCGGTGATTTGCCCTACTCCCTTTTCTTGAATCCCGCCAGGATCCAATCCACGGCGAACCAGATCACAAAGGCCAGGGCCAGGAAGCCGATGACCTTAATGAACACCGGTGCCTTGAAGAGGTACTCAAAGAACAGGAACACCGAGCCACCGATCACAATTGAACCGATCAACAGGCGGAATGTCTTAATGCTCGTCATTGCCCTTTCAGGATAGTGATCGCCTTGTCGCCGAACACGTTCCCCGACCCATAGGGGGAACCGGCCCCGTCCCATTTCTCCCACTTCTTCAGCTCGGTATATTCGGGGTTGTTCCTGAGTGCCTGCGACTCTTGCCGGATGGCATCGGCCTTGTAGATCGCCGATATGATCATGGCTGAATCTCCGCGCGCCTTCTCGATCTTCGCATCCGCCAAATAACGCTCCTCTTCAGCCTTTTCCTTGGCCGTCAGGTTCATCTGCTTCTGTGTCTCCTTCCTCTGGATCTGGTCCTGGATCTCCTTGGGCAGGACCACGTCGATGATCTTCACATAATTCAGCTTCAGGAAATTGTCTTTGAACCCCACCTGGATCTTCTCCTCCATCTCCTGCTCCAGCTCTTCCCGCTTGGTGGAATACACTTCCTCGTAGGTGTACCTGCCGATGATGTCCTTGAACGCCCCCCGCGCGATCTCGTCCACGAAATTGACGTACTCCTCCCTGAACTGCAGGTGCAGCCGAGCCACATCACGGGGGATGATGTTGTAGTTGATCGCCACCGACAGGTCGATGTCCATCCCGCTTTTGTCCAGAAATTTCTGCTCATACTCATTGGACTTCCGGAACACATCGTACACGATCATCTTGTTCCATGGAAGCATGAAGAAGGTGCCTTCACTGTACACCTTGTCGAGCTCGATGGAAGGGTGTGAGAACGGCTTGTACATGAAGCCCCTCTCCCCCGGCTTGATCGTGGTCCATGAGTTGAACAGGATAATGAGGAGGAACAGCCCGATCACCCCTGCCGCAATCATTTTGAACTTTGCCTTCTGGTTCATGTCCATTGGTGTCTTCGTGCTTGGATGATGCAATTGCTGTATGGGGTCGGGCTAACCAGCCCCCTCAAATAAAGGGTTTTCCGGGCAATGGACATCGGCGCGGATTTCAACGAAGAGTCCATAAGTTGGTGCCCTGGCGGATCTTCGGGATGGAAGTCCCCGCAAGGGATAAGCCTTCGCCTGCGGAACCGTGCTACGTCGCACACCATGGGAGCGAATCCGCTCCTCCTGTCGTCAAGGTCCCCTGCGGGAGACCTTGATGGGACCAATTCCCTTGCGGGAGACCTTGATGAGACCAATTCCCCTGTGGGAGACCTTGATGAGACCAATTCCCCTGCGGGAGACCTTGATGGGACTAATTCCCCGGCGGGAGACCGTGATGAAAATAACTCCCCGCCATTCCGTCCGCAGCAACCGCCACTGCTGGACTTTTTGACATCCATGAACCGCGTTGAACTGCCAGTTGTTCCATTATAGCTTCGCGGTGCGGGGGTTGATGAGCGTGCCTTCCGAAGTGAATAGTTCGTAGGGCGTAGTTCGTAGGGGCACAACGAGCCAAGTACTACGGACTTCCACCTACGAACTACGCCCTACGAACTACGCCCTACGAACTACGCCCTACGAATTACGCCCTACGAACTACGAACTACGAACTACCACCCATGGACCTCAACAAATTCACCATCCGCTCCCAGCAGGCCATCCAACAAGCGCAGACCATCGCCGCAGGGCTGAAGAACCAGCAAGTGGAGACCGGCCACCTGCTGAAGGGTCTGCTGGAAGTTGACCAGGATGTAACGCCCTTCCTGCTGAAGAAACTGGACGTGAACACGCCGTTGTTGCAACAGGCGCTGGACCGCATCGTGAACGGCTACCCCAAGGTGGAGGGCGGCGACATGGTGCTGAGCCGCCAGAGCGCGCAAGTGCTGAACAACGCGCTGGCCTCGCTGAAGGAATTCGGCGACGAGTTCGCCAGCGTGGAACACCTGCTCCTGGGCTTGGTGGAAGGCAGCGACAACACGGCCCAACTGCTGAAGGACGGCGGTGTTACGAAGAAGGACCTCATCGCCGCTATCAAGGAACTGCGCAAGGGCGGAAAAGTGACCAGCCAGAGCCAGGAAGAGACCTACAACGCGCTGAACAAGTACGCGAAGAACCTCAACCAGCTCGCGAAAGAGAACAAGCTCGATCCCGTCATCGGCCGCGACGAGGAGATCCGCCGCGTACTGCAGATCCTCAGCCGCCGCACCAAGAACAACCCGATCCTCATCGGCGAGCCCGGCGTGGGCAAGACCGCCATCGCCGAAGGCATCGCGCAACGCATCGTAAGCGGCGACGTGCCCGACGACCTGAAGAACAAGCAGGTCTTCAGCCTCGACATGGGCGCGCTGATCGCCGGCGCGAAGTACAA
>CALMYC010000065.1 GCA_937873385.1 uncultured Flavobacteriales bacterium
AAACGGCACGAACCCCCAAAACCGCGCATCCTGTGAGCGGTGCCGGTTGTCCCCCATCATCCAGTAGTAATCCTGTTGGAAGGTGTAGCTGTCCGTTTGTTGCCCGTTGATCCAGATCTTGCCGTCCTTCTCCTGCAGGTCATTGTGCTCGTACGCGGTGATGGCCCGCCGGTACAGGGGAAGGTTCAGGTTGGTGAGGTGCACCGTGGCCCCGGCCTTGGGCACCCACACCGGGCCGAAGTTGTCCTCGCTCCAATCATAGCGCGGGTCGTTGGGGAAGATGGGCCAGAAGTCCTTGGCTCCGTATGTGCCCCTGGGCTTGTCTTCGCGCGTCATGCTCACCACATTGCCGAATTTCTTCAACGCTTCCGCGGTGGCCTGCGTCAACGGCATGTTCGCCGCACCTGCTTCCTCGGCCACGTCGGAGTAGGTAATGTCGTACTGCTCCTTCAGCATCCGCTTGTTGAAGGCATCCTTGAGCTTGAAATCATAGGCATACTGCCCCGTGGCCACCAACGGCTCCGGTTGGCCATTTACATGCACCAGGCCGTCGATCACCTGGATGGTGTCCCCGGCAACGCCCACGCAGCGCTTGATGTAGTTCTCCTGCTTGTCCACCGGGCGGATCAGTATGCCACCGGTGGGTGCGCTGCCCTGCCGCCCGTCGGGGGTGGTGAACACCACGCGCTCGCGTTCCAGCAGGTTTTTGCGGCCGCACATGCGCACCAACTGGTAGTAGCTCATGTTCTGGTAGTTCGCCACCACGGTATCGCCTTCCGGAAAGTTGAACACCACCGCGTCGCCCCGGTGGGGTTTGCCAAAACCCGGCAGCCGCATGTACGGCAGCTCGAACCAATTGGTGAAGCTGGGCGTGTTCTTGGTGAGCGGCAAGGTGTGGTGCGTGAAGGGGAAGGTGATGGGCGTCATCGGAAGGCGCGGGCCGTAGCTGAGCTTGCTCACAAAGAGGTAGTCACCCACCAGGAGCGATTTCTCCATCGATTCCGTGGGAATGGTGAAAGCCTCAAAGGTGAACGTGCGGAAGGCCGTGGCCACGATAACGGCAAATAGGATGGCATCGCCCCATTGCCCCAACAAATTGCGCTTGTGCCGGCCCGGCAGGATGGGGCCCACCCACTTGTATTTTTCATGGAACGCCAGGTTGGAGAGCTCCACCCACGGCACCAGCACCATGATCACGTGGTCCTTCAGGCTTCTTTTGCCGAATGCAATGCTGGTGTTCACGTTGTAAATGATCAGCATCAACAGGTTGATGCCGGGGGCCAGCAGCAGGATCAACCAGTACCAGGGCTTGCCCAAGAGCTTGTTCCATACCACCAGGTTGTAGAAGGGAACCAGGCCCTTCCATGCAGCAACACCTGCCTTGGCGAAGATCTTCGGCAGGCAGATGAACAAGGTGAGGATGTACAGGGCAAGAATGAACCAGGCGGTCATGGGCGGTTAAGGTTGCTTGCAGGCGCAAGGGGTGCAAGGTGGTCAAGGGACGGTGTTCCCCGGGGCTAAAAGTTGCAAATGTCACTGGCCGGGTAAAATGTTCAGGGGCAATAGTGCCTAAGGTTGGGCCGTGGGGCCGGGTTCCAGGACATCGGCCATGGTGAACAGGCCTTTGCGGTGGCGCAGCCATTCCGCCGCCACCACGGCACCTGTGGCAAAGCCTTGGCGCCCGTAGGCTTCGTGCGTGAGGGAGATCAGGTCTTGCGTGCTTTCCCAACGCACCGTGTGCGTACCGGGCACTTCACCGGTGCGTTGGCTATGGATGGGGATCATTTGGCCCGGCAGGCTGCTTTCGGGGTTGATCAAGGTCCAACCCGTGTAGCGCTTGTTGTTTTCCTGTATGCCCCGTGCGAGGGAAATGGCCGTGCCACTGGGCGCATCCAGTTTGTGTGCGTGATGGATCTCATCAATGCGCGCCGCATAGCCTGGTCGGCCTTCCATCAAACGGGCGAGCAAGTTGTTGACTTTGAAGAAGAGGTTGACCCCGATGCTGAAGTTACTTGCCCAGAGCAGCGCGCCGCTGCTGGTGCCCACCAGGTCCTTCACCTCCTCCATGCGGTCATGCCAGCCGGTGGTGCCCACCACCACGGGCGCTCCGTGTGCCAGGCAAAGTTTGATATTTTCCATGACCGTGGCCGGTGTGCTGAATTCAATGGCCACATCGGCCCCGGTGGGGGGGGTGCCCGCATTGCCGCGGTCCACCCGCAACACCACCGCATGCCCGCGTGCAACGGCCGCTTCCTCTATGGCCTTGCCCATCTTTCCGTAGCCGTACATTGCAATGTTCATCTCTTGTCCAGTTGTTCCGGGCGCGTTCACAAGTTCACGGACAAGGTGAGCCCGGCAGCACCTTGGGCCATTAGGCCAAATGACGGGCCCGCACGGACCGTGAGGTCGTTGCCTACGTCAAAGCGCACGAAGTAGCCGTCCACGGAGGCATCCACAATGTTCAGCGCATAGACCAGCCCGAAGGCCACGTAGCTGAGGTCCCGCCAACGGTGGTACGTGTCCGCCACGCTGCGCAATTGGTCTCCACCATACAGTCCGTTGAACTCATCCGGCCGGCCGTTCACCACGTCCAGATAGGCGCGCTTGTACCGTTGGTATTGCTTGTTGTTGTCCTGGATGAACCAGTAGGATACGCCAAGGCCACCCAGTACAATGGGCACTTTCCAGTATTTCCGGTTGTACACTTGGCCGGCCCCGGGGAGAATCGCGGAGTAGATGGCGGCCCTTGCAGGTTGATGGCGCGCGCGCCAATCCAATTGCCCGGTGGTGTCCGCACCATTCTCACGGACGTGTGCCGGGGCATCAACGCCTTGTGCCCATGTGGCAAGGCCAAAGAGCAACCCGGTGACCTGTAAGAGATGACGCTTGGCATGCATGGGTGGCACGCAAAGATCGTTGCGCCGCTGACAATGCCTTGCCGACACGCCTGAATTGCTGATCCAGGTCCGGTCCATCGCTTGATCGGCCACTCGGGAAACACAAAGGGCCACTCCATGGGGCGGCCCTTTCGCTTGGGGATAACAGGTCAGCGGATCAGGCTCACCCGCTGCAAGGTCTTCACACCGTTCACATTTCCATGGCCAGGCCGATGAGCACGGGAGAACACAATGCACAGCCCCGTAGCACAAGCCATGGCCCCAATGGTGATTTTGTCCTATTATCGCAAAACAGAACCAGGTCTCCGTGAACGGAAATGCTACCGCGGACATATCGGTCCCATCCGCCTGGGAGGAGGCACTTGTGCGGGGCGATCCCGGTACGATCAAGCAGTTGTATGCCTTGCATTTCCCCCCGGTGAAGCGGTTTGTTCGGCAGAACAGCGGCACGGGGGAGGATGCGCGCGACGTGTTCCAGGAAGCGATCACCGTGTTGTGGCTGAAGGCTCGGGACGGTATCCTGCGGAAGGACACGGAACCTGGCGCCTTTCTGTTCAGGGTTTCCAAAAACAAATGGCTGGACCGCATTCGGTCGGCTGCACACCGGACCATGACCGTGGTACCTGTTGACCATAACCCTGCACCCGGAAATGGTGGATCGGAGGAGCTGGAAGAGCGGATCCAACGCCTCAAGGAAGTGTACGACCGCATGGACGGGAAGTGCCGGACCGTGCTCGGCCGCTTCTATTTCCAACGGGAGGATCTGGCCACCATTGCCGACAATTTGGGCGTTACCGAGGAAAGTATCCGCACCATCAAATACCGCTGCATGATGAAGTTGCGCGCCTTCCGCAAGCACCTGGCAGGCGATGAGAAAGGGACCGAACGATGAGCAAAGAAGCACTTGGACAATCCCGTTTTGAGGCGGTTGAAGCCTATCTGTTGGGCACCATGTCAGCGGCCGACCGGACATCCTTCGAACTGGAGCTGGGTGCAGACGGGGAACTGCAGACTGAAGTGCAGTTGCAACGCGAGAACATGCTGGCCGTGGAAATGGGCGGCATGCGGCAAACGTTGGGGGCGATCATGGCGGAGGACAGGGAACGCTCTTCCGTCACATGGCCCCACTACCTGAAATACGCCGCTGCCGCGGCCGTGTTGCTGATCGGTGCCCTGTGGTGGCTCACCCGCCCGTCCCTGAATGAGCGCCTCTATGCGGAATACCACCAAGCCGATCCGGGCTTGCCCGTACCCATGAGCGCTACCCGCGATCCGGAGTTCCAGGATGCCATGGTGGCGTACAAGATGGGCCAATACAAGGAAGCCTCCTCCAAATGGGGCAAAATCCTGGCCGCAGCACCAGGCAATGACACCCTTGCCTATTACATCGCCAGCGCTCACCTTTCCGCAGGTGATGCAGCAGGTGCCATCCCGCTGTTCAAAATTGTCGGAAACAGCCCTTCATCCGTGTTCCGTGACAAGGCAAACTGGTACTTGTTCCTTTCCTATCTGCATGAAGGACGATTTGCTGAAATGCGGGCCATGCGCCTGGATCAGGACAGCACGTATGGCGAACGGGCGGCGGGCATCTTGGGAAAGATCGGCAAATGAGCGATGAGGTACGCATGGACCATGCTCTTGATCGCCGCGTCCCTGCATGCCGGGGCGCAGACCATGGCAACGCGCCACGCGCTCATTGGCAAAGCGTATGAAGCGGAGCGCTTCGATGAAGTGGCGCGCTTGATCGAAACCCAGCTGGACCTGGCAACAGGCACGGCCTGGCAGGATTCCCTCCACCTGTACTTGTACAAGTATGGCCGTGCCATCGGCAAGACCAAGGGCGTGGAAGCCGGGATTGCCGCAGCGGAAAGTGTGTTGGGCCGGATGCGCGCTTCCTCCAAGGCCGTGGATCGGATGGATGCCCTCTTCGACCTGAGCTGGACCTATTATGAGGCCGGGCGGTACAAGCAATGCGTGCGGGTGGACTCCATGGCCGCCATGGCTGCAATCCGGCCTGAAGTGCCGCGCGCATTGCGGGGAAAGGCGCACCAGTACTTGGCATTTGATTACAGTATCCTGGGCGATCACCGCAAGTCCCTGGAACAGGCCATGACGGCTTTGGACAACTATGCAAATGCAGATTCCGTGCCCGTTGCCCAGTGGGCTGAATCATACACGGCGGCAGGGGTGGCCAGTTGGCACCTGGGGCGTAGACATGAGGCTGAGAAATGGTACAACAAGGCGCTCGATGCACTGGGCAACGGCACCACCGGAACCATCCTGAGCCGCAAGGCCAGCACGTACGGGAATTTGGGCGTGCTCTGGCAGAATGCAGGCGACCTGGCGCGCAGCAAGGCCAATTACCACGCCAGCTTGCGGATGTTCGACCAACTCCTGGCAACCACCAAGGACCCCTTCACGCGCGATGAGGCCCTGGTGAACCGCTCCCGTTCCTATTTGAACCTCGCCACCGTGTACTTCGCCATCGGTGATGACGGGCGGGCGCGCGAATTGCTGGACTTGGTTTGGGCCGACCGCAGCCGCGTATTGGGTCCGGATGATCCGCAGTTGCTTTCGGTGCGGGACCGCATGGCCGACCTTGAACTGTCCGCAGGGGCACTGGACAAAGCCGAGGCGCTTGAACGTGCATACCTCGCCGCTTGCGAGCAACGCTACGGAAAGCGCAGCGACGAATATGTCCGTGCCGCCTCGAAGCTGGCGGACATGCTGGCCCAGCAAGGAAACACCACAGGCGCCGATTCCCTCTTCCAGCTCAGCATGGCCAACGGGCGGCTGGTCGCCGATGAGGCTTCCAGCGCCACCCTGCTGGGTACCTTGAACAAACAAGCCAACATGAAAAGCGGCATGGGCCGCCATGTGGAAGCGCTCGAAGACCTGCGGCAAGCCCGCGCGATCGCGGAACGCATCGACGGACAGCGGGGTGATCTGGCTGCACGCTGTGATGTCCGCATGGCCGAACAGGCGTTCCTCCTGGGGCGCTTCCAGCAAGCGCGCGACTTGGCCCGTGGTGCATGGGCCGGCATGCAATACCGTGCCCAAGCTGTTCAAAAGGGGAGCGGACCACTGACCTTTGCGGAACCGGGCCTGCTGCCTGACATTGTGTATT
>CALMYC010000066.1 GCA_937873385.1 uncultured Flavobacteriales bacterium
AAGGCGTGGTGAATGTCGTGGAGCGGCTGTTCCATTATGTACGCCCGGACCTGGCCTTTTTCGGCGAAAAGGACCGCCAACAACTATCGATCATCGGCCAAGTGGCGGCCAGCCTCCATTGGCCCGTGCTGATCATTCCACAACCCATTGTGCGGGCTGGCGATGGCCTGGCACTCAGTTCGCGGAACCAACGGCTTTCACCCGAACAGCGCCAATTGGCCCCCTTGCTGCACCAGGCGCTCTTGGCGGTCCGCTCAGCAGCCTTCCGCCGCAGTGTGGATGAAGCCCGGAACTGTGGGCTGCGGGTACTGGCCGGAGCCGACGACATCGTACTGGATTACCTCACCATTGCCCGACCGGACAACCTGCAAGCATTGGACAATTGGGACGGCGTGGAAAAAGCCGTTGCGCTCCTTGCCGCCCAAGTAGGTCCGGTACGATTGATCGACAACATTGAACTGGTCCGGTAATTTTACCGCCCCGGAGCCGGCAATGCCCGGGCATTCCCTTCCCCATGACCATAGAAGTGTTACGCGCCAAACTCCACCGCATCACCATTACCGAGGCGAATGTCGATTACATCGGCAGCATCACCTTGGACCGCGACCTGGTGGAAGCCGCCGGACTGGTGGAGGGCGAAAAGGTGCATGTCCTGAACGTGAACAATGGAAACCGCCTGGTGACCTATGTGATCCTGGGGGAGCGGGGAACCGGACAGGTGTGCCTGAACGGCCCTGCGGCCTTGCGTGCCACCGTGGGCGATGTGGTGATCGTGGTGGCATACGCCCACATGAATTTGGAGGAGGCCAAGGGCTTCCGCCCCACCGTGGTTTTCCCTGACGAGCGAACAAACAAACTGTTGCCGTGAAACGCCACCTGACCAACGCCTTGAAGATCGGGGTGCCCTTGGCCATCGGTGTTTGGCTGGTGATCTACTTCTACAATGCGCTGGAACCCGGGCAGCGGGAAGAACTGTTTTCCGCCTTCCGGCATGCGGACTTGCGCTGGATGGCGCTGGCTACCTTGGTGGGCTGGCTCTCGCACGTGAGCCGCTCCTGGCGTTGGCGGTATATCCTGGAACCGCTGGGCCACAAGCCGGGCTTTTGGAACTGCTACCACGCGGTCATGGCCGGGTATTTCATGAACCTGTTCATCCCGCGCGCAGGGGAAGCCAGCCGCGCCATTTCGCTCTACCGCACGGAGAAGGTGCCCCTCGAGCAGGGTTTCGGCACCATCATGGCCGAACGGGCGGTGGACATGCTGATGTTGCTGGGCATCGCCGGTTGCACGGTGTTGTTGCAGCTGGACAAGGTCGGCCTGTTCAAGGAGCGGATCACGGCCTTTCGCAGCAACCAGGGAACTACTTCCGCGGCAAGCAGCAGTTCCTGGGGGATATGGATCGCGGCCACACTGGCCATCCTGGCGCTCGCCGGGGCCTGGCTCCTGGCCACGCGGCCCCGCCTGCGTGCCCGTGCACACGACCTGGCCCAAGGCTTCCTGCAGGGCCTGCGGTCCGTGCTGCGCACCAAGGACCGCAGGGGTTTCATCATTCACACTGTACTGATCTGGGCCGCCTACATCGGCATGTTCCAACTGGGCTTCCATGCCTTGCCTGAAACCAGCAGCGTGCCATTCGCCGGCATCCTCGCGGGCTTCGTGGCCGGTGCCGTGGGCATCGTGCTGGTACAGGGCGGCATAGGCGTATATCCGGCTTTCGTGGCACTTATCGTCAGCATTTACATGACCGCACCGGAAGGCGGGGGATACATCCGCCCCGAGGCATTGGCCATGGGTTGGCTCCTGTGGTTGGCACAGACCCTGATGCTGATCGTGCTCGGCGGGTTGTCACTACTTTTACTCACCCTGAAACGCCCCGCAAAGCCATGAACCAAGAACCCGCCCCCCGCATCCTGGACCTGGTGGGCGCACAACGCATGGCGCAAGTGTGGCGGCTGAAGAGCGACCGGATCGTCTTTACAAACGGGGGGTTCGACATCCTGCATGCCGGTCACGTCACCTATTTGGAAGCCGCTGCGGCGTTAGGCCACCGCCTGATCGTGGGCATTAACAGTGATGCCAGTGTGAAGCGGCTCGGCAAAGGCGAAGAACGGCCCCTGAACCCGGAGACCGACCGAGCCCGCGTGATCGCCGCCTTGCGCTTCGTTGACGCGGTGGTCGTCTTCGACCAGGACACGCCCATGGAACTGATCCAGGCACTGGGACCAAACGTGCTGGCCAAAGGTGGCGACTGGGCCTTGGACAAGATCGTGGGTGGCGAATACGTCAAGCAGTACGGGGGCCAGGTCATTTCCATTCCCTTGGTGGAAGGTCTGAGCACTACCGCTCTGATTGATAAGATCCGCAAAGCCTGAATCCGCCAGGAAACTCCCGAAGAGAGACCCAAAGCCCATGGGCGTGACAATCCATTGTTCAGGGATCTTGCAAACGCCCAACAAGCGGGCCGCCTTGCGGACCATTGCCGTCAAGTGGGCGAAGCATTGGAAGTGCAATGCCCAAAGTCCCAACGAGCCATTCCGGCAGGCTGGACCCACCCGCGCCGGGATGGTGAGTCAACCACATAATGCGACCACTGGCGTGTGGCTGAAGCCTCATCCCCTTTCCGGGCCTCTGGTGCTCAAACCGGCTCCCCACGGCCGCATGCAGCACTTTTGCAAAACCCGGTTTGCACCCGTGCTGGTGCACTTGGAGGGGGTGAACATGCTTCGTGAAGCAGCCCCTCTGTTTCGTGATCTCAACGTGATCGACGAAGGCGGATATCGGGAAACCGGGAACCTGCAGCAGGGCGGGCAGCGGATGGCGCTGGGGCGGGGATTGATTGAACGCGCCCGCCTGAACCAAGGAACCTTGATCGCCCATTTTCTTGGCGGCCAGGACGGGAACCCGCTGAAGGACACGCGTTATTCGTCCAATTGAGCGCATGGCCAAGGTACGCTCACAATTCGTGTGCAAGCATTGCGGTGCGGTGCATGCGCAATGGCTCGGCCAGTGCAGCAACTGCAAACAGTGGAACACCCTGGTGGAAGAGGTGCGCGACCGCGTTGAAGAGCGGCGCGGCACCCCTGCCAGCCTACGCCAGCGCGACCAGCGGCCTGTGGCCATGGCGGAGATCAGTGCCGAGGACGGGCCGCGCATCCTGTTGGGCGACCGTGAACTGGACCGCGTGCTGGGCGGCGGCATTGTGCCCGGCTCCCTGACCCTCATTGGCGGCGAACCGGGCATCGGCAAAAGCACCCTGATGCTGCAAGCTGCGTTGCGTTCGCCAAAACTCACCACCTTGTACATCTGCGGAGAAGAAAGCGCCCAACAAGTGAAGATGCGCGGTGAACGATTGGCCGCCGGCGAGGGTGGCCCGCCAGGAGAATCCTGCTTCATCCTGACGGAGACCAACACCCAGAACATCTGCCGGCAAATCGAGGAACTGCGGCCCGACCTTGTTGTGGTGGACAGCATCCAAACGTTGCACACTGCCACGCTGGACGGCAGCCCGGGCAGCGTGGGCCAAGTGCGAGAGTGCACCAGTGAGCTCATGCGCTTCGCCAAGGGCATGAACATCCCCATGGTCCTGATCGGGCACATCACCAAGGACGGTGCCATTGCTGGGCCAAAAGTGCTGGAACACATGGTGGACTGCGTGCTGCAATTTGAAGGTGACCGGAATCATGCCTACCGTCTGTTGCGGCCCCTGAAAAACCGCTTCGGCAGCACCAATGAGCTGGGCATCTATGAGATGCGTGGCAGCGGATTGGCCATTGTGGAAGACCCCAGCCAAGTGCTCCTTGGCGACCGCGGCCCCAGGCCCAGCGGGGTTTGCGTTGCCGCTACCCTCGAAGGCATGCGCCCGCTGCTGGTGGAGGTGCAAGCCCTTGTTAGTTCAGCAGTGTACGGCACGCCTCAGCGCAGCGCCACCGGTTTTGACCTCCGCCGCGCAAACATGTTGCTGGCCGTGCTTGAAAAGCGCTGCGGGTTCCGACTGGGCCAAAAGGACGTGTTCCTCAACCTTGCCGGAGGGTTCCGCGTGGAAGAACCCGCCATCGACCTGGCCGTGGTGTGCGCCGTCCTGGGCAGCAACGCGGACATCCCCGTACCCATGGACTGTTGTTTTGCAGGTGAAGTGGGCCTTACCGGCGAGGTGCGCCCCGTTACCCGTACCGATCAACGCATTGCCGAAGCTTCCAAACTGGGATTCGCCCGCATCTTCGTTCCCAAGGGGACAAAAGGGCTACCCGCAAGGGGCGCCATTGAGATCATTCCCGTGGGGCGGGTGGATGAGGTGCTCGGACTGCTTTTCGGGTAGTGCGGAGGGCCCTTCCCTGCTCCTCGACGAGGGAACCTGCCATTGAAAGGCCTTCCTTGGCCGCGGTCTTTCCCTCCACGGCCAGGAGGCCCACAACCTTGGGCAGACTTCCCGTGCTCCGGTCCCCGATCCACGTGCTGCAATCAAGGAACGGATCCCGATGGAATCCTGCTTTCAGGCTCGTTGAACCTGCGGCCCCTGTACACCAGGGCAGCCCCGTGAAGGTTTCCCGCCTGTTTGTGGACAGGCATTGTCCGGCTGCCCGGTGCCGTACGAGGCGGGCGCCGGCCATGGGAAAAGTCATGATCCCCAATGGCTCATCGCAGGAACTTCCCCGGTGGTGAAGCTCATGGAATGGTACGTCCTGGAAGCGCAGGGCACCTGGCCGACCGAACCAGCTCACGCAGTCGCGTGCAGCCCTGCCATTGCTGAAAGTGTCGTGCCAGATCCAATGTGCAAGTGGTGTCCGTGACGGTTCGATGGACCATGTTGCCTGCTTCGTCGCCGGCCAATGCCGTACAGACAACACTGGATACGCGGAACCAAGGATAAGCGCCTGAACTGGTCTGCATCAACCGGCCTTGCGCAACTGGACGGGATGCACCATGGAACGATCACCGTCAAGCACCATCAGCACCAGTTCCATGTCGGGAACATCCGTCAGGCGGATCCTTGTGACGGGTCCCTTCACCTCGCCGGTCCTCACGATGTGCCCGTCACTGGTGCAAAGGTCAAAGAGCGCGTCCGCCGAACCCGGTTCGTAATCGAACATCAGCAGTTGTTCCAAACGGTTGATCCGGACCCTCAGTTCTCCCGTCGATTCCCTGGTGTCCATGGCACGATGGATTTAGTTGCTCCGCCCTGATACGAACGGGGCCGCACTAAGTTTCAGCGACCGCCCCGGGTGGTTGCCTGAAGGGGGCAAGAAGGTCCGAGCCACCTTCGCCCACGGGGGCTCATCACCCGCACATGCGTACACCCATCCCGGCTGGACAGCCTGTTGGCAAGATCCTTGCAAATGTTGTACGGGTCAGTTTCCAAGGTCGTTGAAGATCCAGTTCCCGGATGCTTCCTCAACGACGGAATAGAAGATGTTCATGGTCGATTGTTTGTTGAATCATCACGAAACTAGGCCACTTCGCAATGCATCATGGCGTGTGAACGAGCAACGGCAGGTTCGCATTCGGCAAAGGAGAAGCACATGGCCCTTTCATTGAACCAAGCAATGGGCCAGCCCTTGGGCAAGACCGACCGTTAGTGGCTTTTCAGGCCCCACACTGCATACCTTGGCCTACCTTCCCGGCAAACGAAGTAAGATGGCCATGCGCGCATTGATCGTGGATGATGAGGCGGATGCCCGTGACAACCTCCGCCTGATGCTGGAGGAACACTGCCCGCAGGTGACGGTGGTGGGCATGGCCGCCAATGCTGATGCTGCACGCGACCTGATCGCCAGGGAAGACCCCGATGTCATTTTCCTGGACATCAAGATGCCGGGCGAGGATGGATTTTCCCTGCTCCGCTCGCTTCCGCAGCCCCATCTCCCGGTGATCTTCACCACTGCGTACGACGAGTTCGCATTGCGTGCCTTCAAGGAAAACGCGTTGGACTACTTGGAGAAACCGATCGATCCGGATGAACTGGAGCGCGCAGTGGGCAAACTGGCCCGGTTGCTGGGCGACCCCGGAGAGATGATCCGGCGCGGCGAAAGCCTGCAGGCCTTGATGAATGACCCGGCTTCACCACTCAGTACGCGAGTCGCTGTGCCCAGCCGCGACGGACTGGTCTTGCTGCGCCACGAGGACATACTTTACTTGGAGGCCAGTGACAGCTACACGGTGGTGCACGTGAGGGAGGGCAAGCGCACCATCAGCAGCAAGCATATCCGGGTGTTTGAGACCAACCTCGACCCGAAAAAGTTCTTCCGCGTGCACAAATCGTACATCATCAATCTTGAGCATCTGCGCAGCTTCAGCCGCAGTGAGGGCAACATGGCCGTGCTCGATAATGGTGCCCTGGTACCCGTGAGCCGGCGCCGCCTGCCCGAATTGCTCGCCATGATCAACACCTTTTGATCGCGGGGGGCATGCACGGTGCAGGGATACGGGAACGGTCCGGTTTGGCGGGGCTCCTGCTTTTCATCCTGACCTGTGGCCCGCTGGCCCTGCGCGCCCAGCAATATGGGTTCTCGGCTTTCGGCCCGAAAGACGGGCTGGCCCAAAGCCAAGTGCGCTGCATGGCGCAAGACAAGGACGGTTACCTCTGGTTCGGAACACTGGGCGGCGCCAGCCGCTTTGACGGTGTGGATTTCACCAACTTCGGTCTTCGCAACGGCCTGCCCGATGCGCAAGTCAACGCCATTCTGGCCACGCAGGACGGCACGGTGTGGCTGGGCTGCGGCCCCTACCTGGTGCATTTCGACGGCCATGCCATGCACATTGTGCCCTTGGCGGGCGTGAAGCCGGAAAGCCGCATCCTCGCCCTGGCCGAAACCCGGGATGGCACCGTGTACGCGGGCACCGACGGCGCGGGCCTGCTTCAAGTGAAGGATGGCAAAGGCACGGTGGCCAACGGGTGGCCCCTGGACACCGCAGCCACCGTGCGCACCTTGTTGGCGTTGCCCGACGGAGGCTTGCTCGCCGGGTTGCGGAGCGGTCTGCTCCGTGGCAATGGCAAAAGCTGGCATGCCATGGAAGTGCCCTTCAGCGCGCCGGTGAGCGCATTGGCAGCCGCACCCGATGGTGCTGTCTGGGCAGGCACCTATGGAGAAGGCGTTTGGCGCTTGGACAAGAACAACCCACCAACAGTCTTCAATGAATCCAATGGCCTGCTGCAGAACAATGTGCGCTCCCTGCTCATGGACCGCCAGGGCCGGCTTTGGGTCGGCACAAAATTCGGTGCGGACCTGTTGGAGGACGGCCGCTTGAGGGCCTACACCGTTCACCAAGGCATGCCCAATGACAACATCTGGTGCATGTTCCAGGACGATGGTGGCGGCATTTGGATCGGGACCGACGGTGCGGGCGTCCTACGTTATGCGGGCGCTTCCTTCGTCACTTATACCGTGACCGAAGGTCTGTGCAGCGACCAGGTGATGTGCGTGGTGGGCGACCAACATGGAGATCTGTGGCTGGGCACTTACGGCAACGGGGTTTGCCGCATGGACGGCATGGCCCAGGTTAGCACATTGGACGGCCTTCCCAATAACACGGTTTGGAGCGGGCTGGCAGATACGGACGGCTCACTCTGGTTTGGCACCAGCGACGGATTGTGCCACCTGAACAACGGTGTGGTGGTGCCTCTCGACTCAGCGCAGCGGTTGAGCGGCCAGCGGGTGCTTTCCCTGTTCCGTGACAGTGGGGGAACCTTGTGGTGCGGAACACGCGACGGCGTATACCGGCTTGCCGCCGACGGGACCATGGCATACCTGCAGAACTTGTACGGCGTGCCGCTGCGCGGCGTCCGCAACATCCGCGGCGCACACGACGGAAGCATGTGGCTGGCGACAGACTTGGGGGCCGTGCAAGCCACGGACGGGAAGGCAACGTTGTACACCACTCAGGAAGGATTGAGCCACAACACGGTCTTCTGCCTTGAAACCGATGCGAAGGGGCGCACCTGGATGGGCACCTCCAACGGCCTGACGTGCTTTGACCATGGCCGGTCCAAACGCGTGGACCTCGGTGAGGACTTCGGCTCAAACTATGTAAGCCTATTGATCAAGGACCGCAATGAGTTCTTGTGGGCCGGCACCAACAACGGACTTTTCCAATTCAACCCGGACAGTCTGCTGGCCCATTCCTCCGCCACGCGGCACATCACGGAGGAGGACGGTCTTCGCGGGCTGGAATGCAACCTGAACGCAGGTTTCATGGACCGGTCCGGCAGGTTGTTCTTCGGCACCAATGCCGGCCTTGTCCTGCACGATCCTTCGCGCCCCAGCCTGCGACCGGACCCGCCTCCGCCCATCACGCACATCACGGGCATCAGCAGTTTCATGGTACCTATCCCCGGCTCAGACAGTTTGGGGATCGGAAAAGGGCCCATCACCCCGTTGGAAGTGGCCTACCGGAAAAATCATCTGACCTTCAATTACACGGCCATCGCGCTTACCAATGGCCGCCATGTGCGCTTCGAGTACCGCTTGGAGGGTTTCGACGCGGGTTGGCTACCGGCCACCGAGGCGCGCTTCGCCAGCTATTCAAACCTCCCGCACGGAAAATACACCTTTGCCGTACGCGCCGCCGATCGCCGGGGACGTTGGGGCGCTGAAGCGCGCGCCTCCTTCAACATAACGCCCCCATTCTGGCTGCGCTGGTGGTTTTTTGCACTGTGTGCGTTGGCTTTGGCGGGTGGCGTGGGCGCAATTGCCCGGTACCGTGCGTTACGCAGGGCCAGGGCGGAAAAAACGCGCACCCTGATCCTTCGTTCACGCATGCTGCAATTGGAGCAGCAGGCCCTGAACGCAAACATGAACCGCCACTTCATCTTCAATGCACTGAACAGCATCCAGTACAGCATCAACCGGCAGGACCGCGCGATGGCGAACAAGTACTTGACCAGTTTCGCCAAATTGATCCGCAAGAACTTGGATGCCAGCGAAAGCGACACCACCAGCTTGGCAGAGGAGCTCGCCCGCCTGGAACTTTACCTGGTACTGGAACACATGCGCTTCAAGGACAAGTTTCAATATGCCATCACCATAGCCCCCGGCGTGGACCCGCAAGCGGTAAAGATCCCTGCCATGATGCTGCAGCCCTATGTGGAAAACAGCATTTGGCACGGCATTCTGCCCCTGGCCCGCCCTGGGCGGGTGGAGATCAGCGTGGAACGCACCGCGGAAGGGCGCACACGGGTGCGTGTATCGGATGATGGCATCGGCATCGATCAGAGCGTGGGCCGAAAAAACGAGGGTGAAGGAGATCACATATCCCGTGGCATCGAGATCACCAAGGGGCGGGCGGACGTGTTGCGCAAGCTGAACTTGGCCGACATCCGAATACAAGGGCCGGAACAGCTGGGCGGCAAGCACGGCAGCCAAGGCACCCAGGTGATCATCGACCTGCCTGAAGGACCTTCCGGCATCCCCGACAAGACCGATTTGCATTCAGCGCATTGATTGTTTACATTTGTTCCGCATGTTGTCCTCCGCACCCAGATTAACCCCGTTCCTGCTGCCGTTGCTGGTAGTTTGCCTGCTTATGGCCACGGGCTGTGCAAAGGAGGAGGTGGCCGCCCCGGCCGCCCCGCAAAAGTTGGTGAAAAAAGTGGTGAAGCCCGGCAATCCGGATGGCAACGGGACTTTCAACACGGGCAATTCCGTGAACGGCAATTCGCCCATTACCGACGACGGTGATGACATGGGCGACAATGAGCGCACCTCCAAGCCGAGGTAGTGCTTGCCGTCCATACCGTACAAGCCCGGGCAACCGGGCTTTTTTCATTGCTCTTTCGCCGTTGCTGCATTCCAAGGCACCGTTCCCCGCCGAAGATTTTTGAAGTACACCGGCAGGGTGCAACTTCCGGTAACGAACCCCCGCGTTGCCATGCCCAGCCAGCCACAAGACCATGTTCACCGCTTGATCCACTCCATGACCGGGGCGGAAAAGCGGTACTTCAAACTCTACTGCATGCGCCACGTGTCGGCCGGCCAGGGAATCCATGCCGAACTGTTTGATGCCATAGCCGCCATGACCGAATACGACGAACCGGCACTGCGCAAGGTGTTCGCCGGCTCCGCCTTCATGCGCCGGTTCCCCATCACCAAGCGACGTCTGTATGAAGCCCTGCTGCACAGCCTGGATGCCTTCCATGCGGGAAGTTCCGTGGACGACAAATTGCGCCGCCTCATGCACCATGTTGAGCTGCTGTTCAACAAGGCGCTCTATGCCGATGCAATGAAAGCATTGCACAGCGCACAGCTCCTTGCACGGGCAAATGACCGCCAAGCCATCCTTCTCCAGGTGATGGAGTGGGAGCGCCGCATGATGGAACGCGCCAACTACTCCGGCATCGGTGAAAACGAACTGAATGCACATGCGGAGGCCGTTGAAAGCGTGATCAATGAGTGGCGGGGAGGAGAGGACCTGTGGGCGGGGGAGAACCGGCCCCCGGCCCGGGCGACATGGCGGGGCCCTCGCGCCCCGCCGGCTGCTGCACGCCACCCCCGCGCCGCCTCCGTGTGCTCACAGCTCTTTCCCAGGCGGCTCCTACGGGGGGTTGAACCTCCTCTGCTCCGCTTGGCACGTCCCCGACCGGGACCTGGAGACCCAGCCGGGAGGTGCTCGTGTTCCACCTGACGTACATGCTGGCGGAGCTGCGACGGCGGCGAGGACGCACGATCCTGACCGCGCTGGGGCTCGCCGTCGGCGTGGCCCTGGTCATCACGACCAACGCCGTCACGCCGTCGACCACCTCGACCACGGTGAGCCGCTTCCTGCTCTTCGTGAACAACACCGGCGCCATCAACGACTCGTTCAACCTGTCGGTGGCGGGCACGCCGGCCGGCTGGTCGGTGGTGTTCCGGGCCGACGGCGGGGCGGGCAACTGCTCGACCGTGGGCGCGAGCCTCACGACGACGGGCACCATCAACGCGGGCGCCAACCGGCTGATCTGCGCGGAGGTGACGGTGCCGGCCACGACGACCGGCCAGGCGGCGCCCGGCAACTACGACCTCGACTTCACGGCGACCTCGGCCCTCAACGGCGCGGTATCCGACGTGAAGCGCGACCGCGTCACGGTGAACGCCGTGCACTCGGTGACCCTCACGCCCAACAACACGCAGCAGACTTTCCCGGGCGGCTCGGTCACCTACACGCACGTCCTCACCAACCTCGGCAACGTGTCCGAGACCATCACCTTCCCGGGCGCCTTCCTCACGGACTCGCGCTCGGCGCAGGGCTGGACCTCGGTCGCCTACCGCGACGGCAATGGCAACGGCACCTTCGACCCGGGCGTGGACGACGTGCCCGCGAAC
>CALMYC010000067.1 GCA_937873385.1 uncultured Flavobacteriales bacterium
AGACCTTGAGGGAACAAGTCCCATCAAGGTCTCCTCGGGGTCCCATCAAGGTCTCGCGCAGCGGACCTTGACGCAGGTAAGCTCCCCTACAGAAAACCAACCTCATCAACATGCACGAGCTTCACGTGCTTGTTCTCAATGCCGTGCAGGTAATACGCGGCACTGGAATGCTCGTATGATGACGCATCCTCGGCAAGCTCCCACGATCCACGTACCGGGTTCCCATGGATGTAATCAAGCTTCTGCTGGATGAACCAATCTGAATAGCACAGTTTGATGTCCGAGGAGATTCGCCAAACCCGATAGTGCTGGGAACCAGAAGCCGCACGGTTCACCGCTTCGGCGAGTTGGGAAAGAAGGCCATCCAACGCAGAAGCCTTCAAGCGTTTGATCACTTCGTAGGCGGAGAACCGCTTCATGTTCGACAGTACCGAATTGATGGATTCGCCCTCCGGAACGAACAGCAACAGATGCACATGGTTGGGCATCAATACGTAACTGATTACGCCACAGCCCTTGCTCAGCAAGGCATCCATCCATTGGTAGAAATGGTCGAACAGCTGTACCTCCTCGATCAACGGAAGCCAATTCCAGCAGGTTGAGGTGCAGAAATATATTCCACCTGTACGACCTTGGTGATGGTGGGTGGCCATGCAGTGCAAGGTAGTGTATCCCACCTGCAAGGTCCCCTTCAGGAGACCTTGAGGGAACAAGTCCAATCAAAGTCTCGTCAGTGTTCCATCAAGGTCTCGCGTAGCGGACCTTGACGCAGGAAAACCGTACCTGCAAGGTCCCCTCCGGGAGATCTTGAGGGAACAAGTCCCATCAAGGTCTCCTCGGGGTTCCATCAAGGTCTCGCGCAGCGGACCTTGACGCAGGAAAACCGTACCTGCAAGGTCCCCTTCGGGAGACCTTGAGGGAACAAGTCCAATCAAAGTCTCGTCAGTGTTCCATCAAGGTCTCGCGTAACGGACCTTGACGCAGGAAAACCGTACCTGCAAGGTCCCCTCAGAGTTCCACCAAGGTCTCGCGTAGCGGACCTTGACGCAGGAAAACCTTACCTGCAAGGTCCCGTCAGAGTCCCATCAAGGTCTCGCGCAGCGGACCTTGACGCAGGAGAATCGCACCTGCGAGGTCCCTTCAGAGTTCCATCAAGGTCCCGCGCAGCGGACCTTGACGCAGGAACCTCACTCCTTCACCACCCGCACCACGCTCCGCTGTCCGTTTCCTCGCAGCTCCACAAACAATAACCCGGGTAGCACCGCCGACAAGTCCACCGTGCCTTCCGTGCGCTTCGCCCCGGCTTGGTCGATCACCGTGCGACCCAATGCATCACGCACGGTGATGTGCTCCACCACATGCCCCGCTATGTACCGCACCACCCCGGTAGTAGGCGAAGGTGCCACCAGCACCCGCTCATCCGCATGGCCTGAAATGCCGCTCGTGGGGTCGATCACCATGAACTGCAGCATCATCATTTGGTCCTCGTGCATCAGGTTGTGGCAATGGTACATGAACGGGTGGTCCGCACCCGCCAATTCGCCGAAATGCACGATCAGCTTCACATCTTCGCCGGCATCCACCAGCACCACGTCCTTTGGGCCGCGTTCCCACAGCGGTGGCGGCACACCATTGCGCTCCAGCACAAAAAAGGACACCCCGTGAATGTGCAACGGGTGCGCCAGGTTGGAGTTGCTCACGAAGTGCCCCGCCTCATTGGTGCCCACAAGCATCGTGTCATTCACCACGTCCATGTCCATCATGGTGCCGTTGATCATGAACTGCCCCATCGCCACCATGCCCGTGCCGGTGATGGTCTTGGTGCGCGTCCGCACGCTGGAAGATTCATCCGGAACCGGGATGGTCACGAGCGTGGATGGGATTGCCGTAACCGGGTTCGCTGTGGGTGGGCCGATGCGGATCCGTAGCACGGGGAAGGCAATGCCATTGAGCAGGCTTCCCTCCAGGATGATGTTGCTGGAGCCGGGCATCGCTTGGCCCAATTCGTTGCCGTAGCTCATCAGCAACAAGCTGTCGCCCTCCAGCCCGGTAAGGCCCAGCAGCACTTCGGCGCGCTCCCCATTGCTCAACATCAGTCGGTTCGTGCTGGCCGGTGCGGGCAGCAATCCGCCGTCCCCGGCGATCACGTCAAAGTTGCGGTCGTCCTCAAAACCCAACCGGAAGATGCGCGCAATGGAACCGTTCAACAGCCGCAGGCGCACCACTTGGGCCGGTAACTCCACATACGGGTTCGGGGTTCCGTTCACCCACAGGGAATCACCCAGGGGGTAGGTCACCAGTTCGCCGGTGGAGATGATCTTCTTGTCCTGGATCACCAACGGGATGTCGTCCACCCCGTACGTGCGCGGCAGGTCCAGTTGTGCTTCTTCGCCGTCGCGTACGATGATGAGGCCCGAAATGCCCAGGTTGGATTGCTTTGCCGTGAGCATGTGCGGATGGGGATGGTACCAGTAGGTGCCCGCCGGGTTTTTCACCGGGTACTCGGCCATCCAGCTCGCTCCGGGCTGTATCACGCTGTGCGGCCCCCCGTCCATCTCGCCCGGCACATGCATGCCGTGCCAGTGCATGGTGGTGATCTCGCTCAATTGGTTTTCCACCACGATGCGGGCCGTATCGCCCTTTTGCAGCACCAGCGTGGGGCCGAGGTAATCCCCGTTCACGCCGTAGGTGGGCGTGTTCATTCCCGGATAGAACTGGTGCGTGTGCGCCGCCACGGTCAGGTGCAAGGTGTCCTGTTCCAGCAACGGCGGTATGGACAGAGGCTGCAAGGCTTGGCTGAGCAGCAGGGAAGGAAGGAGCACGGGAATTAGAGCGATGAGCTGACGCATGGAGCGAATTTGCGATCAAAAAAATACGAACCGCGTGAATGGGGGAATGACGGTGGTCAGCAAGAGCAGCGTTGCTTGGCTCCTGGATGGGCCCCCTCATTGTCCGCCCTCAGGCTTCCGGAATTTCATGCTGGTTACCCTGACACTAGTTGAATTTACCTGCACCTGCGGCGGAGTTTGGCGTCGGTGCCACACTTCAGCGGCGATGTCCGGCCTTCATCACCCTTCACCAACGACCACGACCCCAAGCCGCTCTACTTCCAGACCGTAGCCGGGAACAAGGACCCCTTCATCTGGGAGTACATGCAGGCGGGCCCTGAAGTGAGGGAAGTGAGGGTGGCCAAAACGAAGGTGTGATGGCCCGTGGCCACATCCGGTACACACCGTCCATTCATTCTGGCCAAGAACTTCGTGAGGCCAGGATGCAAAATAATGCCATTCATGGCGCCGTCCATTGGAGGAATTGCGAGCAAGGTTGCCGGTTGCCGGCTGGATAAATTGCACGCAGCGTCCATTTATCAGGCCGAGAAGAAAACTCTCCAGATTGCAGCGCCGTTAACCATGCGATAAAAAGGCCCATCTCCTTCGTGCCTTCTGAGACCTTTGCGGTAGGCGAAGCCAATTGGATTACGAGTTCCATTAGCCCCATGAACAAACCCCTCCACGCCTTATTCACCAACGACCACCGCCGCTTGGAGGCCATCCTGAATAGTGCCTTCGCCGATCCGGCCGCCATCAACCACGGCCTGTACGACCAGTTCCGTGCGGGCCTGCTCCGCCACATCGGCATGGAGGAGAAGATCCTCTTTGTGGCAGCCCAGCAGGCCAACGGCGGGGAGCCACTGCCCATCCAAGCCAAGCTGCGGATGGACCACGGCGCGCTCACGTCGCTGATGGTGATTCCGCCCAGCGTGGAACTCACGAAGGTGATCCGCCACGTCCTCGACCTGCACGACAGGTTGGAAGAGAAACCTGGCGGCATGTACGAGACCTGCGAGCACCTCACGATGCACCAAACCGATGCCCTGTTGGATCGTTTGGCCAAAGTGCCCGCAACGCCGGTTCATCCGCCCAATCCCTCCCCTAAGGCCATCGGGGCAGCACGCCGCGCCATGGCCCGCGCCGGATTCGATTTTGATGCGCTTGGTGGCCCGCAGGAGCCTTGAGGACAGTATCCTTTTGACAGGATGGGCAGGATGAACAGGATGGCCAGGATGAAGTAGAAGTGTACAACGATGCAGGCCAAGCCCAAGCCCTTTCGATCAGATCAGCTTTTGATCAGCCCAGCAACTTTGGACCGTGGCCGAAGCACACGGCCCATCAATGTCCATTGTGTACAAGCAAACCCCGACCTCCCGACTTGTCCAAGCCTCGAAGTGGCAATACAAACCTTGAGGATTGACGCGGGTTCCAGAAGGGCCATAAGGCCCAATTCGCCATACTAAGCCCGGATAGCCTGCTCTGCCAGCATGCTCTTGCCTGTGTATTGTAATTGATATGCGATGTGGGAGTGACGGCCTTCTCACAAGAACCGCCGTTGTTGGCTGATTTATTCGACAGAAGACCCTGAAAGGGTCGTACAGCGTAGAACAACCAATCCGCGGTGTACCGACCCTGAAAGGGTCGCACAAATGTTGATCGGCGTCAGGACACCATCGAAGTCAAATTGCTGTGTGACCCTTTCAGGGTCAATGAAATCAGCTATGCACGTCGCTACGCTCTGAGACCCTTTCAGGGTCTGCTTAAGCTCTTGGATTGAATCGCCATACTAATTGGACAAGTCGGGAAGTAGAAGTGTACAACGATGCAGGCCAAGCCCTTTCGATCAGATCAGCTTTTAATCAGCCCAGCAACTTTGGACCGTGGCCGAAGCACACGGCCCATCAATGTCCATTGTGTACAAGCAAACCCCGGCCTCACCAATCGTCCTCGTGCCTGCTACTTAGCACCCCCGATTCCACCAGCCCTTTGGTATAGATGGAATACTTCCGGATGCGCTTGTTGATGAAGAAGGACATCGCCGAAACCACCATCAGCGGCACCATCAACGTGTAGCCGCCCGTGATCTCCGCCGCCAGGAAGATGCCCGTGAGCGGCGCGTGCATCACCCCGCTCACGCTGCCGGCCATGCCCACCACAATGAAGTGTGTGATGTTCAGGTGGAACAAGCCCGTCATGTTCAGTCCGTAGGCGAAGAAGAAGCCGAAGAGCCCGCCAATGGCCACGCACGGCCCGAACATGCCGCCGTTGCCGCCGCTGCCCATGGTCACCGCGGGGGCCACGGCCTTGAACAGCAGGGTGAGCGCGGTGAACAGCACCAACGCCCAGGCCAGGTCTTGGTAATCGGCAAAAAGGCTGTTGGCCAGCAATGAGCTGTAATCCCCGTCCAGCAGCTTCTGGATGGTGATGTAGCCTTCGCCATAGAGCGCCGGGAACAAGGTGATCATGCCGCCCAGCACCATGCCGCCCGCGCCTACCTTCACCCAGGTGCGTTGCACCCGGCGCAGCTGCTTCAGCACGGCCTCATTCACCGCTGCGAAATACACCGAGAACAGCCCCGACGCGATGCCGAAGAGCACATAGATGAAGAAGTTGTCCAGCGTGGAACTCCCCGGCACGTAGGCAAAAAGCGGGGCGTTATAGATCAGCCGGGAGATCACCGAGGCCACAGCGCTCGCCAGCAACAACGGAATGATCGCCGGCACCGTGATCGCCGGCAGCAACACCTCCAAGGCAAAGATCATCCCCGCCACCGGGCTGCCGAAGGCCCCTGCAATGCCAGCCGCGCCGCCGCTGGCCAGCAGCACCGTGGTTTCCCGGTAGTTCAGCCCGAAGAGCCGGCCCGCATTGGAACCCAGCGATGCGCCACTGGCCACCGCCGGCGACTCCAAGCCCGCCGAACCGCCCATGCCTACGGTGAGCGCACTGGTGATGATTTGGCTGTACGCATTGTGCAGGTCCAGCCGGCTGCGCCCGTGCAGGATGCTGGACATCACCGGCGTGATGCCCTGCCGGAAAGGCTTGCGCCGGATGAAGAGCTTGAGGTAACCCACAGTGAGCGCCAGCCCCAGGATAGGAAGCACGAAGTACAGCAGAAACTTGTGCCCGCCCTGCATGTCATTCTGCAGGTAGTCCGCCACCAGGTGGGTGAGCTTTTTCATCAGCGCAGCCGCCGTGCCGCCCAGCACGCCCACGATGCCCGCGGCGATCACCAGAAAGGTGTTCTGCGACAAGTGCGCCTTGCGCCAATGGTTGAAGCTGATGATCAGCCTGAGCAGCCGTTCCGTCATGGAGCGGCCAAAAGTAAGGGCACGCGCCAAGCGTCATCGAAGCCGTAGCCGTGGTCCATGGTACACTTCGTCCACCGGTTGCGGTAGGGGCACCCTGCCCAACGTCAGTTTCCGTGCTTGGGACACCTTGTACCTTGCGACCAAGAAATCGTGAACACCATGAAACTGTTCAGCCTTGCGATAGTCCTGCTTTCCCCTGTCCTCAGCATTGCCCAGCCGGCGTCCAAGCTTCTCGCCGAGCCCGACCCCAACAAGCCACTCACCGTGGTGGAAACCAGCTGTGGGGAATGCAACTTCAACCTGCCGGGCATGAGCTGCGATGTGGCCGTGCGCCTGCCCGAAGGCAGCTACTACGTGGATGGCGTGGGCATCAAGGAATACGGCCATCCGCACGATACCAACGGCTTCTGCGAGGCCGTGCGCAAGGCCGAGGTGCAAGGCGAGGTGGTGGACGGCCGCTACAAGGCCACCTACTTCAAGCTGCTGCCCGTAGATACCGACAAGCAGCTCGGCATCGAAGAAACCGGGAACGGCAACAAGCACAAGGCCAAACAGGAGGAAAAATAGCGGCACATCGAGGTTCCGTTCAGCGCACTTTCAAGGTCTCCGTTCTGGGACCTTTGTACAACACCACACCTTGTTGATTGGGAAAGATCCGTGTTGGACGGCTCCTCCCGGCGCGTACTGCCTTAAAGCTGTGGTAATTCGGTGTTGAACGCTGGCGCGCGCGAAGCGTGCGATGGCGGTCAACGTTTCGGGGCTTTGCGTTCGGGCGGGTTTCGAAGCACCAAGCTTCAAGTTTGCAAGTCAGCCCGCCTGACGCAAAACCCGTGTTATGCCCTGTGCTTTTTCTGTTAGTTATTATTCTGTAAAATACGTTTCATATTCGTTAAGTATTTCGCCTTCTGTCGCAACTTTTAAAGCCAGTTTTTTATAGTAATCTGCTTTTGCTATATTTCCTATGCTGTAATAATGTCGGCTCAATGTCGCAAATGGGAACAAATAATTTCCATTCATAGAACAAACGTTTCCAACGGATATGTCGTCAATAGAAAAATACTCCTTTAAGTAATCTAACAAAAATACTTGCTCAACATTCTGCACTAACAAAGAAATGCTGTCAATTTTTTTAGTGCTGTATAAATAAGCCAAGCCTGTCAGATAGAGGTCTTTGTTAATTACATTTGTATAAGGTTTTGTAACTGTAACCGCAACGTAAACTGGTCTTGCTTTTTTATTTTCTGCTACTCGCTTAATAATTAGCTGTTGAAATTTCTCGTAATTTTCTTCGTTTGTAATCGGTTCAAAATGTAATTGTGGAATTTCAAGTTCGTTAAAAATTCGTTCACGATATTCTTTTATCAGCAATAAATTCATATTGAGCATTCGCACATCTGGTCTGTATTTTTTACCCTTTGTCAATAATAAAATTGCTTCTGTGTCTTTGTCGCCTTCGGTAAAAACAATAGCATTGTTGTCAAGTGCAGAAAGTAAATTGTAGCTGTAATTTAGTAAGCCAGCGGAATAATCGCCAATGCTGTAAAATGCTTCAATATTTTCATCTCTTTTGACATAATCGCCTTTAATTTCATAGTAGAAAATAAGGCTCATTATTGGCTCTGCACTTTGAGGCGAAAGTATGTGTGCCTTTTCAAGATAAGGAAACAATGACAAATCATTATTTCCGTTGAGCCATTTTACATAATTGTATTCGTATGAATTTGGAACTTGCTTTTCCATTTCGTCAACAATATTTTTCAAACGGTCAAAACGTGAAATACCTTTTGATTTTTGCGAATTGTCTTCTTCGCCTTTTATGTATGCGTTTCTGTTTGCACGATAATAATTAAACCAAGCGTCTGCATTTTTCGGGTTTTTGTCAATTTCGTTTTTCCACAAAGGAATTTGTTGCAAGTAATAATCGTTAGGTTTCAGCACTTTGTTTTTTCCGTATATTTTTTCGGGAACTTGTGCTACCAATATATGGTTCGCACAAACAAAAATCATACTGATGAGTAAGAATAAAATATGTCTCATTTTTGTTTGTTCATCTTAGGGTTACTCGGTCGTCTGCAGCATTGGGCATAACGGCAGAGGCTTGGCGCAGACCGAGGAACGAGGGTTGCGCCAAGCCGATGTGTGTGCCCGGCATGGGCCAATAACGCTGCCGCAAGGTAGCGTCGTTCTTTGAATATCCAGAGGGTGCAAGTCCCTTGCCGGCGAGTTGCCGAAGCCGGTCAGCAAGGCGCAAGGTGGTAGGGGGCGCCCCCTGCACTGAAGGAAGCGCGACTGCAAAAGTCCGTACCGACGAACAGGAACCGCATACCGAGGCCGCATGGGGCGGGTAAGCAGGCACATCACTGCAAAGCCCGTAGGCGACAAGCCCAATGTGGTAGATGCGGCGGGGATGGACTTAAAGGATATGGCCCTTACCCGGGGAGATCTCCGTGGCCACGAGCTGGCCGTGCGGAGAGGTCAGCAGAGGTCGTAGTAGCGGGTGGAAACGAGCCGTCACCGCAAGGATAAAGGCGGAGGACTCACAAGCCCATGAAGGACCGAACGTTGAGGTGTTCCAAATGCCGTTGGGATCGCCCGCCGCAAGGTGGGGAAGCCCAGCGATAAGCGGAACAGAGTACGCATGAAGGAGTGAACAGGATGATCGAACGCATTGTAACGAAACGCAATATGCTGGCGGCCTGTCAGCGGGTGGTGTCCAACAAGGGCGCTGCCGGAGTTGATGGGCTGGGTGTGCATGCACTTGCCGAACACCTCAGGGTGCATGGCGAGCGGCTGGCCACCTCGGTATGTGCGGGGCGTTACCTGCCGCAGGCCATTCTGGGGGTAGCGATACCCAAGAGCAAAGGGGGTACCCGTTTACTGGGCATCCCCACGGTTACCGACCGCCTGCTGCAACAGGCGGTACACCAAGTGGTCATGCCCCTGTTCGAGGTGGAGTTCAAGGCCCACAGCTACGGCTTCCGCCCCGGACGGAGCGCCCAACAGGCGGTGCAGCGCGCGCTGCGGCACATCAATGAAGGGTATCAACACATCGTTGACATCGACCTGAAAAGCTTCTTTGATGAAGTGGACCATTGTAAGCTGTTGCAACTGCTGTATCGCAAGGTGAAGTGCCCCCTGACGATGCGCCTGATACGCCGCTGGCTCCGTGCGCCTATCCAAGTGGATGGGAAGCTGGTGAAGCGGCGCAAGGGCGTGCCACAGGGCAGCCCGCTCAGCCCCTTGCTGTCCAACATCATGCTCCACGAATTGGACCGTGAACTGGAACGGCAAGGGCTGCGCTACGTGCGTTATGCGGACGACTTCAGCATTTACCTGAAGCGCAAGAGCCAAGCGCGGAAGATCGGCAATAACATCTACCTGTTCCTTCGGGACCGGCTGAAGCTGCCGATCAACCGTGCGAAGAGCGGCATCCGGAAACCCGTGCAGTTCGAGCTGCTGGGCCACGGGTTCGTCCCCACGTATGAGAAGGGCGTGAAAGGGCAATACCAACTGGTGGTGGGTGCCCAAGGGTGGGCAAACTTGAAGCGGAAGGTGAAAGCCATTACGCGCAAGACCGCTCCGCTACCGCTGGCCGAGCGCATCACACGCCTAAAGACCGTGCAACGTGGCTGGTTGAACTACTTCCGTTTGGCAAGTATGACCGGCATACTGCGCGATGTGGACGGCTGGGTGCGCAACCGCTTGCGGTACTGCATTTGGAAGGACTGGAAGAAACCCGAACGGAAACGGAAGAACCTGATCCGCCTGGGAGTAGACCAGCACCACGCCTTTGCTTGGAGCCGAACGCGCAAAGGTGGCTGGGCCATCGCCCAAAGTCCCATCCTAAGCACTACGATCACCTTGGAACGCCTGGCCAAACGCGGCTACGAAGCCCTGCTCGATCACTACCGGAAAGTCGCTCCACACCTCAACGAACCGCTGTATACGAGGCCCGCTTGGCCTGCCCAGAGCGTAGCCGAAGGGTACAGTGGTGTGAGAGGCGCACCCCGTCGCTAATTAGCGGCGGGGCCGCCTACTCGATTATGCAACGGCTTTTATTCATCTGTTTCTAAAATTTCTTTTACTAAGTCTTTATATTCAGGTCTTATGCTAAAATTGTCCTTTTCCCAATGATACTTTGGATATTCATAATGAATGATTTGTCTTAAAAAATCCTTTTTTGTCTGTCCAAGTTGGTTTGACATTAAAGCAATAAAATATCCAGCTTTGTTTTCGTCTGTGGCTTCTCCAGCTTTTACAAATTCTTTCTTAAGTTGCTCTCTTGTTATTTTCTCTTTTTTGAGCAGAACTGGCAACAATATGGTTTTTAGTCTTTTAGACGACCACTGTTTATTGTTGAAATAAATCTTAAGCAATTCCTTTAACCTTTCAGGTTCATATGTTCCTGGTTCGTCAGACATTGGAATTGTAAATTTTTTCTTGTTCGATTTTTCCTTTTCAATTTCTTCTGGAATAATTACCGTTCTTGAAAGCAATTCGTTTCCCGAAGAAGTCTTGACGTAGTTTAAAATAATTGCGTTTATTCCAACATCATATTTAGAGGACAACCATTCAATCATTCTGCTTAAAGCTTCGTCAATCGAAAAACCAACTAATAAAAGTCTTTGCGCTTTATTAATTACTAAATCATCAAGTTCAATATTCTCAAAGTGGTCAGTGAGATAGTCTTCCAGTGAATTACCTGAAAATGTTAAACATATCTCATTTAGTTTTTCAATATCCCAATTTGCCACATCTGAAGCGTAATCTATTGCTTGGGCTAAAACATCTCTTGCTAATTTATCACGTTTTAATTCAACAATTACTAAGTTTCCGTTATTGTCAATTCCCAAATAGTCAAGTGGTCCTGATTTTGTCCAAACTTGCTCTCCGAAAACTAAAATATTGTCTCCAAGAATTTTAGGATTTGTTTTCAGCCACTTTTCCAAATCGTCCTTTTCTTTACGTCCATTTTGGGCAAGCGTTGTATTGATTTCTGTCAATTCACCGTCAATTATTTCCCAAGTTTTTATCTCTGTTGCCATAGTTGTCTGTTTTTTTTAAGCTGTTGCATAACTACTTGTTCCCGCATTGCGTGAATTTCCGGACTTGGATAAGCGGCCTATTGCGACAACATGCCCCCAGTGGGACGAAAGGCGCAATGAGCTGTTACAGGTCCAAGTCATCCAATGGGCTGCGAATCTTACCAAGGGCTTTGGTGCTTACGTGGGTGTAGATTTCGGTGGTCTTGCTCGAGCTATGCCCCAACAGCGCTTGGATGTAGCGAAGGTCGGTTCCCTTCTCCAAGAGGTGGGTGGCAAAGCTGTGGCGTAAGGTATGCACGGTGGCTGGTTTTGCAATGCCCGCCTTTTCCTTGGCCCGGTGGAAGATGGCCTGTACGCTGCGAGGGGAGTATGCCGCGCCGTTCGGACCTTCAAACAGGTGCCGTCCTGGGTTGTATGCCGTGAGATAGGCCTGAATGGTCTCCATGGCTTTGGGGCTCAGTAAGGTGGTGCGGTCCTTGTTGCCTTTACCTCCACGAACCAGCAGTTGTTGCCGATCGGTTCCAAGGTCCGTCAGTTCCAGGCCGATGAGTTCGCTGAGCCTCAGACCGGCGGAGTAGATCAGCATATGGATGCAGCGGTGCTTCAGGTTATCCACGGAGCGCAGGAGGACGGCCACCTCGGTTTCGCTCAGCACAGTAGGCAGCTTTCGCTCTTGGCGCGGCCGCTCAATAAAGGTGACCCGCTTCGCATCACCCACCACGTTCATATAGTAATACCGTACTGCGTTCACCACTTGGTTGAGGTGGCTGTTGCTCACCTTCCGTCCGGTGGCCATGTGGTGCTGGTAGGCCTCAATATCCTCCTTGCGGATGTCGTTGGGGTGCTGCGCAGGGAAGTGCAGGAAGAAGTGCTTGGTGGCGTTCAGGTAGGCGTCGATGGTGCGCGGACTGTAGCGGGCGATCTCCAATTTGCGCTGCATGGCCGCTAAAGCTTCCTGCTGCACGGTGTTCAGTTCGACTTTCGCGGGCTTGGCCTGCTGCGCGGGTGCTTTCACCGCTGAAGTGGCCTTGGCCGCTGGCTTGTTGAATAACGCTGAGCTGTCCACCCAAGCGAGGCCCTTGAAGGCCTGGAAGATGGTCCGCAGATGCTCGGGCGTGTTGGGCGTGTACCAGCGCTTTTGGGTATTGCTCCACTTGGCTCCGGCCTTTTTCGCTGCGGCGATCAGCTCCGTGTTGTACGGGAATGCAATGGCAATGCAGCGCTCGGAAGCACGCATTAAATGCTCCAGGTGTACGGTGGTCTTGCCGCGTTTTTCGTCCATGGGGGAATGGCAAGATAGGCCTAAGGGTTGCCGGGCTATGCATTGCTTCGGGTGGACGGGGTGATCTGGAGCGCACACCCGGTCCACCCAATCCACCGAGAGCGGATCATCTACCCACGATCAAATACCACCGCCGGCGCTCGTCATTCACCTGAACGCTGTCCACCCGCACCACCTTGTACTTCGGCTTGCCGCGCCGGTTGGTGGCCGTAACGGCGACATGCTGCAACGGCGGATCGAACTGCTCGCCCATGCTGTATGCACCACCCCGCAAGGTGTCACATTTCAGCAGCGTGGCCTGGAGGTCCCCGGCGGCCGGGCCGGGTTCTGTGGGCCGCAGTTGCACCCGGCAGTTTTTCCGGGCTACCACAAAGTATTCGTTGGTGAACATGCGCTGCTCCCGCACTTCCTCCTGCCTGTATGTACGTGGTGCGGGTGCCTGGGGCGGAGATACATGCGGGCGGATGGGGCCTTCGTTGTCCCGGCCTTCCTCGCTAAAGCCCGTCTGCACACCGGCCGTGTCGAAGGTGGTGGTGCTCTTGTACCACTGGATGCCGCCGTCCGGCATGTTGCTGTACACGGCCCGGCTCACCGCACCATCGGGGTGGTAGTGGAAGTCCACGCTGGCATGGCCACCCACTTTGCGCGTTTGCCGGTCGAAGATCACCTTGCCGGTGCGGTCGTAGGCCCAGCTGTGGCCCCAGCGGTTGTCGGCGTCCATCCACGCCTTGCTGCTCAGTTGGCCGGTGGTGAACCGGTGAAGCACCACGGTGCCGGTGTCGGTCTTCACGGTGCTTTCCGGGCCTTGGGCGGAAAGCAGGAGGGAGGCGGTGCAGGCAAGGAGGCTCGTGGGAATGCGCATGGACAGGCGGAAGCCAAAGATCGGGCCAAGCCGTCAGCACACATCTGATTGTCCATACTCCGTCGGCACAAGGCATTCCATCATCTGATCACTCCCTCACCGCCTTCCTTTCCTCCATGAAGCTGCGAATCTTCGCCCCGTCACCCACCAGCCAGAGGACATCGTTGGCCTCCAGCACCCAGGCGCCGCCCGGGTTGGTGATGCGCCGCTCGCCGCGCTCCAGGCCGGCCACCATGGCCTTGGCCACATCCTTCAGCCCCGTGTCGTGTATGCGCATGCCCACCATGGGCGATTGCGGGGTGATGCGGAAGCGCTTCAGGCGGATGTCCGCCTTGGTGGCTTCGGCGGAATTTGGTCCCGCCTGCGGGACGTCCAGTGTTTGCTGCACGGCGGCAAGTTGTTCATCGGTGCTGATCACCAGCAGGTCGTCGCCGGGCAGCAGGCGGTCATCGCGGCCGGGCGCGGAAATGGTGTGGCCGCTGGCGCGTTCGATCAGGGCGACGTTCACCCCCGTGCTTCTCACGCAGGGCCAGCTCCTGCAGGCTGCGGCCGGCGGCATCGGAGTCCGGCCGTACCTGCAGCTGCGCCAGGTGCATGTCCCAAGGTGCCAGGTCGGAGCGCCTGCGGCTGAGCTCGCGCTGGTTGAGGTTCAGCAGGAACCGTTCTTCCATGCGCACATAGAAGCCGTGCAACCGCTGCCGGAACAGGAAGGCCACCAGCGCGGTCAGCAACAGTAGGGCGAGCAGGGCCCAGCGGGTGCTGAAGAAAACGCTTACCAGGACGGCGAGCACCACCACCGCCGCGCCAAGGCGCACCAGTTCCAGGATCACCAGCGGGCCGCGCCATTGCCTTTTGTTCACCCATAATTGCCGGTATGCTTTCAGGCCGATGCGCCGGATGGACATGGCCCAGATGAACGGAAGCACGAGCAGGAAGGTGGCCGCCCCGGCCAGCAATTGGCCGTTCATCCCGAGGACGGTTTCGCCAAACAGGCCTTGGAGCATCGGCCCCAGCCCGATCACGATGGCGATGCACAGCACCCCGAACACCGCCAGGTTGGACAGGTACGCGCGCAACAGCACCTGCCAGGCACTGCTCTCCCTCACCTGGTCGGTTTGCCGGGAGTAGCGGTCAATGGCGGCCAGCCAGCTTGCGGGCAGCACGCGTTCGATCCAATTGGCAAAACGCGGCGACAGCTTGATGAGGAAAGGCGTGGTGAAGGTGGTGATGGCCGAGACCGCCACCGCGATGGGGTACAGGAAGGAGCTGGTGACGCCCAAGGTGACTCCCAGCGTGGCGATGATGAAGGAGAATTCGCCGATCTGCGTGAGGCTCATGCCGGCCTGCACCGACCGTTTGAGCGGCTCACCGGCCAGCAGGGCCCCCGATCCCGTGGTCAGCAGCTTGCCCACCACGGTGACCACGGTGATCACCAGGATGGGGAACCAATGCACCACCATCATGCGGGGATCGATGAGCATGCCCACAGAAACGAAGAAGATGGCCGCGAAGAGGTCCGTGACCGGCCGCACCAGGTGCTCGATGCGCTCGGCCTGCACGGTCTCCGCAAGTAACGAGCCCATGATGAAGGCGCCCAGTGCGGCACTGAACCCGGCATTCACGGCCAGCATCACCATGATCAGGCAAAGCCCCACCGCCACAATGAGCAGTGTTTCATCGTTCATCCACCGGCGGGTTCCTTCGGGGAAAGAGGGGGTGAGGGAGATGGCGCCCCAGGACCAAAGCACTAGGAAGAAAGCCCCCGTTCCCCTCCTTCACAAGCAGGCGCGCGCGGAGAAAATGTTGGTTA
>CALMYC010000068.1 GCA_937873385.1 uncultured Flavobacteriales bacterium
ATCTGGTCCCGGACCTGGAAGCCGCAATTCACATTTGAGGTGCAGGACACGCTTTCCCTGCATGATATCTATTTGGACATTCGCCACACAGGGGACTATCCATTCAGCAACATGTACATCTTCGCCACCCTGCAAGGCCCCGGCGGCACCTACACGGACACGGTGGAGTGCACGCTGGCGGACCCTGCGGGCCGGTGGTACGGCCAAGGCACCGGCTTTATTTTCAGCGACCGGTTCCAGGCGCACGTGCTCTACAAGATGGGCAATAGGTTCCCCCGGTCCGGTCGTTATGTGTTCACCCTGGAGCAAGCCATGCGGACGGATGAGCTGAAGGGCGTGATCGACGTGGGGATCAGCGTTGAACAGGCACGACAGGGGAACTGAACGGGGAAATGGCAGGGAAAAACAAAAAAGGCACAAGATCAGGTTGGCCGCTCGCCCTTTGGTGGCTCGCCATACTTGGGCCCATCGTGGTGCTCATGGCCGGATTGCTTGCGGCTTCCGCCAGCAAGGGCTTGCCGAGCACCAGCGAGCTGCAGAACCCGCGCAGCGACCTGGCCACGGCGGTTTTGTTCAGCGACGGCACCATCATGGGCCAGTACTACCGGGAAAACCGGATCCCCGTGGATTATGCACACATCAGCCCGTACGTGGTGCAGGCGCTGGTGGCCACCGAGGATGCGCGCTTCCGCGATCATAGTGGCATCGACGTGCGCGGGACCTTGCGCGCTGCCGTGTTCATGGGCAAACGCGGCGGGGCCAGCACCATCACCCAGCAACTGGCCAAGATGCTCTTCCATGATGTTCGGCAGGACATCCTGGGGCGCGTGTTCCAAAAGTTCCAGGAATGGATCATCTCGGCGCGGCTGGAGCGCGAGTACACCAAGGATGAGATCATTGCGATGTACCTCAACCGCTTTGATTGGATCAACCAGGCCGTGGGCATCAATTCCGCGGCGCGCGTGTATTTCAATACCACGCCCGATTCATTGCGGATCGAACAAGCAGCCATGCTGGTGGGCATGTGCAAGAACCCCGCCCTGTTCAACCCGCTTCGCCGCCCGGACACCACACTTACGCGGCGCATGGTGGTGCTGGGCCAAATGGTGAAAAGCGGGGCTTTGAACACGGCACAGTACGACTCGCTGAAGGTGCTTCCCCTGGGCCTCCGCTTTCAGCGCGTTGACCATACCGAAGGCCCGGCGCCTTATCTGCGGGAAACGCTTCGCGGTGAACTGCAGAAAATGTTCAATGAAAAGGACCCGGATACCGGGAAGCCCAAGTTTGCCAAACCGGACGGCACCCCGTACGACATCTACACGGACGGCCTGAAGGTGTACACCACCATAGACCGCCGCATGCAGGCCTATGCGGAATGGGGCATGCGCCAACATCTGTCCTCTGAGCTGCAGGTGGAATTCTTCAAGGACCTGTCCAAAAAAAAGAACAGGCCCTTTGATTACCGGGTGAGCCAGGATGAGGTGAATGCCATCATGGAAAGTGCCAGGAAGCGGAGTGACAGGTACCGCATCCTCACGGGCAAGCAATGCCCGAATTGCCAGCGGCCTGCAACCTATATCGACAAAGCCCGGCATGACGGCAGGATGATGTTCCATTGCGACCCCGAAAAAGGCGGTTGCGATACGTGGTGGGCGATGCTGGACGCAGCAGGCATTGAGAAGCAGTTCGACACCCCCACGCACATGACCGTGTTCACCTGGCATGGTGAGGTGGACACGCTCATGTCGCCCAACGACAGCATCCGATATTACAAGAGCTTCCTGCAGAGCGGCCTGCTGAGCATGGACCCGCACACCGGTTTCGTGAAGGCCTGGGTGGGCGGCATCGACTACAAGTATTTCCAGTTCGACCACGTGGGGCAAGCCCGAAGGCAGGTGGGGTCCACGTTCAAACCCTTTGTGTACGCCACCGCGATACGTGAAGGCATGAAACCCTGCATGGAGCTGCCCAACCAGAAAACCTGCTTCACCATGCCCGCCGGGCAGCCGGATTGGTGCCCGCAGAACAGCGACAACCAATACGGCGGCATGGTAACGCTGAAGTATGCACTGGCCAATTCCATGAACACCATCACCGCGTGGATCATGAAACAGTACGGCCCCCAGGCAGTGATCGCACTGGCCAGGCACATGGGCGTGGAAAGCCCGATGGACCCTGTTCCTTCGCTATGCCTGGGCGTGGCCGACCTCACGTTGGAGGAGATGGTTGGCGCGTTTTCCACGTTCGCCAACGATGGCGTGTACATCAAGCCCGTGGTGATCACCCGGATCGAGGACAAGAACGGCAACACCATTTACGACATGACCCCCAGGACTGAGGAGGCGATGGATTCGCGCACCTCGTACATCATCCTGGAAATGTTGAAGGGCGTTGTGGACGGGGCCTACAATCCCAGTACCGGCAAGACCGTGGGCACCGGCATGCGCCTGCGCATGGGATGGGGAAACCGGGCCAAATATGGCAACATCAAGTTCCCCACCGCAGGTAAAACGGGCACCACGCAGAACAACAGCGACGGTTGGTTCATCGGCATCACCCCGGACCTCGTGACCGGCGTATGGACCGGGGCCGAAGACCGCAGCGTACGCTTCAGTCGCACGGACCTGGGGCAGGGGGCCAATATGGCACTGCCCATTTACGGATACTTCATGAACAAGGTGTACGCCGACAGTACCATCAAGATCAGCACGGGGGATTTTGCCAAACCGGAAGGCATCGGCGACTTGGACATGGACTGCTTCGGGAAGCGGGGTGCACGCACGGGGAACCGCTTTGAGGAAAGCCATGAGGCACCCACCTGGGAATAGCGCTAGACGTGTTTGCGCAAGATGGCGCCGATCCGCCCCGCATAACTGCCGCCGAACAAGTTGAGGTGGACGAGCAACGGATACAAGTTGCACAGGTCCACGCGCTCCTCCCAGCCTTCATCCAGCGGATCCGCGCTGTTGTAGGCCTCGTAGAAATCGGGCTCGAAGCCGCCGAACAGCCGGGTCATTGCCACGTCCATCTCCCGGTGCCCGTAATACACGGCCGGGTCGATCAGCACGGGTTCGCCCGATACAGCCATCAGGCAGTTGTGCTTCCACAGGTCGCCGTGCAACAGGGCGGGCAAGGCCGGGGGAATGAGTGCCGGCAGCCTGGCATAAAGCCGCTCAAAGCGGATCGGGTCACCCGGATGGATGCGCCCGTTGTCCCGGGCCAGTCTTACCAGGGGTTCCAAGCGGCACTGGACGAGGAATTCCACCCAATCCCCATGCAAGGTGTTCACTTGTGGCAGTAGGCCGATGTAGTTGTCGTGATCGAGTCCGAAGCGCTCCTGTGTGTGGCGGTGCAGTTGTGCCAAGGCATGCCCAAATCGCGCCTGGAAGATGCGATCCCCCTCCTTTTGTGCGATGAATTCCATGAGCAGAAAAGCGGTCCCGTCAAACTCCCCTTGCGCAAGTACTTCGGGAACGCGCAATACACCTGCTTGCCGCAATACATCCAGGCCGCGCTTCTCGGAATTGAATGGACTGGGGAAACGGGCCGACGGGTTGGTCTTCACAAAGAATTCCCCGGCATTGGTATGCAGCCGGTAGGCGTCGTTGATGCTGCCGCCCGCAACAGGCAGGGCATCGCGCACCTGTACCCGATCATTCAGTTTTTCTGTCAAGATGTGGCCAAGCTGTTCGGCCAGCGGCTGGGGCAAGGGCATGCACAAAGGAAACGGAACGGAAGAAATCCGACCAGGTCTTACTGCGAGATGGTAAATGACGGTTGTTGGCGCGGACTTGCGATCCGGGACATGGACCAATCATCCCCTACTCTGGCGCGAGTATCCTCCGCTCGTGCCGTCCTCCCCAAGCCCCTACCTTCACCACCATGAGCGAACGCCACAAGTTCGTGAAAGGCCATGCACACTTGATCACTTTCGCCGTGGTGGGTTGGGGGATGTGTTCACCCGAAGGCGGTGCGCGGAAGGGATACTTGAACGCAGGGCCTTTTGCCAAGCCTACCTGGCAGGATCACAATGCACACAACAGCGCCCACTCGGAAAGTGTGTAGAAAATGTTCGGTGATGAGGGTTGAAAAGGCCGGAGGCCGCGAGAGAGCAGGCGCTCGGCAAACAGCCGAGCGCCGGGATGGGATAATGTTGTCATGGGCGGCTATATTCATAGCGGTGGAACCTCTGATAAGGAAACCATAGAAGGCATGCAAAGGGGTGTAGAAGTTGATGATTATGATAGAATAGATGTGTATGTTAAGCCTGAATTAAGAAATGATGTCATAAATGAGATGAAGGGTTGGGGAGATGATGTCAATACGGACAAGATTAAATGGCTCGATAAGCCAATGGAAGCTAATTCAGATTTGGAGATCCATTGGGTGAAGGAAGTAAAAAGTGTTGATGAAATCGAGTAAATTCTTATTCCTCCAGTTGCTCTTGTGCCATCCTCTATTGATGATTGCACAAAAGGACACTGTTGAGTGGATGCAAAACGGGCAGTATAAATTATCCGGGCAAGTTGATGAACGTGGCAGAAAAATCGGAGTGTGGTATAAGAATGTAAAGGACGGTAGATTACGAGAGATGACTGAATATTATGACGATAGCTTGTTTACATTAACTATTTATCGTTTCCTTTATCCGAATGACATTGAACAAAAAATGAGTGGTTATATAGATAGTCATGGTAACGAGGTTGTTAATGGGCTGTTTATTAGGTACGGTAAGGGTGGGAGGATAATATCGATTTCTAATGTTGTTAATGGTCTGTTCGATGGCATAAGTGTGAGTTATTATGATGATGGCATTTTGTACAGTGTTCAGAATTATGATCGGGGTATCATAAATGGGGGCTTTTCTAAGTACTATAGTAGTGGTATGGTTATGGAGCAAGGTAAATATATAGATGATTATAAAACTGGGGTTTGGGTCGAATTTTATGAAAACGGAAAAAGAAAATACAAGGATCATACGCGAAGGGTATGAAAATAATTAGCACAGATGTAAATGCGAATAAAATATTAGTCTCTTCGGAGGATGGTAAATTCCTGAAAACAATGGACTGGATTGGTGCTACTGCCGATAGCTTGGAGAAGGAATGGGGGCCTGGATTCCCGATAAAGGCATATAATAAGGATGGGCAGTGGTTGTACTGGGCTGACGATGGGAGATTGACCAATATTCGTTGTTTTGAAAAAGGATCCTGGAAGAAGTGCCCCTCCTCCCATCGCTCGGGTGTAAACGCGAGGCCCTAACGATCCCCCCGCAACTTCTCTTCCGGCGCTCGACTTGCCGCAAATGTCAAGGGGCTGCCGAGTGCCCGGCGCTTGATCCGCCTCTGGCGGTCTCCTGCCACATTCCACAGCACGTCCGGAAAGTGTGCTTTATATGTTCGGTGATGAGGGTTGAAAAGGCCG
>CALMYC010000069.1 GCA_937873385.1 uncultured Flavobacteriales bacterium
TCTGTGCCACGCCGGGCCAGGTTTTCCGGACGGTGGACGGTGGCGCCAGTTGGACGGATGACAGCGGCATGGATTTCGATCCCTCTTATTATTCCATCCTCTTCACCCCGAATGGAACGGGCTTCGTAAGCGGGTCCGGCGCCACGGGCGGAACGATCCTGAAACGAACACCCGTAACCACCGCAGTGGCGGAGCAGAAGATCGGCGATCCGGGATTCAACATCCATCCAAATCCTGTGTCAAACACGGTGACCGTTGAATTCACGATGCCCCTTGGTGAACGAGTGGACATCACTGTTGCCAATGGCTTGGGCGAGGTGGTGCAAACCAAGCAGGTCACGTCGAAGAATGGAGGCACGTCAAGAACGGAGCTCGACCTTTCGCACCTTGCCGCAGGGGTGTACACCATGGTCCTCCGGTCGGAAGGAGCCGTGCGCACCCAGCGGGTCATGAAGCGTTGAACACGCGTTGGGCGGCGTAGGCACGCCACGATCGGCAGATGGCCTGGCTATGGTATGAGCAGACGGGAAGACCTGCCCACTTGTTCCTTTTGCACGGGCACCACCGATCAGTGGGCTAGCCGTGCGCCCTGTTTAGGTCGGAGGAAGGTGAGGTAGGTCATTAGCCCGCTGAAGCCGATCAGGTAGATAGGCCAAAGCATGGGCAACCACGAGAAGTTGAACGTGATGCTTGTGGCGGTAAGCGTCCAGGCAAGGAGAACGATCGGCCAGGCGTCGGTCTTGTGGCTTGCTGGATCGCTGTATGTGCGTTGCAGCATGGGGATCGCCACCAACAGGTCCGCCAGGATGGCAAGCACGGTGGTGATCCACGGGTCGGAGTAGAGCAGGTAGATGCCCATGCACGCCAGGCCGGCCAACAGGCAGAGCACATCGCCTTTGCCACGGGAGAAATTGCCGCTCCACAGGCCGGTGATCCCGATCAGCAGGCAGCCTGTGGCGGAGAGCAGCACACTGAACACGTTCCAATCCCAGGCCCAGCCATTGGACCGCAACTGGGCCACCACGCTGATGCCCATCAACAGGGCCCAGCCGAGCCACGAGAGCACCACCGCCTTCATGCGCCCGGTGGCCACGCGGCGGATCATCCGGTATTGCGCGAAAACGACCAAGGCATAGGCCGAGACCTTTATCAGCCAGATCATTGTGGCCGTATCGCTTGCGTTCATGAAAGTGGCGGCGAAGCTACGCGGGGGGGCAACCTGTACACGCCGACCTGCCAGGGCCATCGGACCCAACGTGCCCTATGGGCGCGTTATTCCCCCATTGCAGTTACGTTGGGCACATGCGCTCACTGCCGGATGAACCTGGCTTGTGTCCGCCGTAGGCCCATGCCT
>CALMYC010000070.1 GCA_937873385.1 uncultured Flavobacteriales bacterium
CTGGAAAAGTTGCGGATACTGCGGATGGTTGCGAAGCAGGTTCACATCCACTTGGAAGAACTCCTCCACCTCAAAGCGCATGATGTCCTCCAGACTGCCTTGTACTTGGCCCTTCCATAGGAAGTTGTTGCTCCAGGCCAGGTTTACATGGGGCAGCACATTGGTTCCGGTTGTTGGCACGGTGAAGCCCAATGCCTGGTCATGGCAGCTGCTGCAGGAGTGGCCTGCCTTGGGACCATTGGCTGAAAGCAAGGTGTCGTAGTAGAGAAACCGCCCCAGGGCAATGCCCTCGCGTGTGGTGGGATTGTCAGTCGGCACGGTCATTTGCGGGAAGTACCAAGGTGCAGTGAGCTGCACCGGGGTAGGGGCTCGATGGCCAGGCAAGGGATCCGTGGCATCTTTCCTGCAGGCAGTTGCCGACATTACGGCCAAGGGCAAAAGCAAGGACAGGTGCAGGAGGCGTTTCATGGCAGGGACTGGAAGGCCAGTGCATCGGCGCAATTTTCGCGCAACCGGCCCATCAGCACCATGTTGCCCATGGAATAGTTGCCCGAATCGAGGTCATACACGTGCGGGGTCCGGAATACTTCGTTGAGGTTGAACCGGAGTTCAATGGTACCGCCGTTTCCGTTGGTGGTGAAACTGCCGGGCATGTTGCATTCCGCGAGGAATTCATTGTTCCCGACATGCATGGCGAAACCGGAAAGACCCGAGCTGCCGGTAAAGTGCCCTTCAAACTTGATGAAGTGGTAACCTCCTCCCATGAGGTCGGGCCAGGCCATGTGGATATTGGCGATCGTGTTGGGCAATGCACCCGTGATGTTCAGGGCTGGCGGTAGGCCGATCAGGACCTTGGCACCGCTGTACGTGCCGGCCTTCACCCTGTCCGTTTCGAACTCCGTTCCACCGTTGGCATCCACGAGCCATGGGCCGTTCAGCGTATCGTTCGGGCTGGTGCCACTGCCGATCAGCACGAGTTCGCTCAGGTAGTATTCCAGGTGTGTGATGCTATAGGTGTTCCCGGCCTCGTTGGTATAGGCCATGGTGTCGTATTGCACAGGTGCCCCGTCCACCAGGTGGAACAGGCGGAGCGTGACAGGCGCCGGTACTTCACCCACCGGGGGTGGTGGGCCGTCTTTTTTACAGGAACTGAAGGACAGGATGGCGGCGAGGGACACACACACGGACGTTGTGTTTCTGGGGATGCGCATGGCACGGTTGGTGCCAAAGGAACCCGATTGCGGGCGCATGGAAGTTGATGCCCGTCAGGCGCTCAGCAGAAATGTGCGGCAGGTCGCCAACTTCATGCCGGCGCAGAAGGGCCCTGTGGGTTGGGCGAAGCCCCCGGCCCAACCTCACAAATTCGCCACCCGCTCCAATCCGCGCTTGTCCGAAATGCTGATGTCGCGGCCCTGCGTGGCGATCAAGCCTTCGTCCTTCAGTTCGGTGAGGCAACGGATCAGCGATTCGGTGGCGGTGCCCACGATGGTGGCGAGGTCATCGCGGCTGATGCGGACGCCCAGCCCGGCGGAGCCCTG
>CALMYC010000071.1 GCA_937873385.1 uncultured Flavobacteriales bacterium
CTCCGGCCGCTTCAATGCCTTGAACGCCTTGAGCAGTTCAACACCCCCCTTGCGGAAAAAGCCATTGCCGGCAAATAAAATGGTGAAATGGCGGGGGTCGCGATCATCGGGTTCCACCTGTTCCACGGCCCGGTAGATCACCGACATCTTCACCGGGTCAATGCCTGCGGCCACCAGGTGCTCCTCATTGCGCGCCCTGGCCCATTGGCTGGTGAACACCAGTGCCTTGCAGTGCCTGCTGGCCAACCTGCGCATGGCCCATCTGTACAAGGGCTGGTTGACATCCATGCGCTTGTACCGGGGCAGGTAGCTTTCCACCTCCACCACCCAGGGATGTGCATTGGCCACCACGCCATTGTAGGTGTGGTACAGGTCCGCCGGTCCGAAGGGCAGGAAAAACTTGGTGTTGGCGAAGGGTTCCGCCGTGATGCCGGCCAAATGCCACGGAATGTCCTTGCCGCGCACGTACCGGTAGCCATCGGGCGGGTTGCTGAAGCAGTAGTGCTGCCAGTATCTGGTCTTGTGGCTAATGGCGATGGTCCGCATCCCTCGGGCGCATTCTCAGGGATAAGTAAGTCCTCCTGCCCTGCGCACAACGGCTTGGTACCAGCGGGCAAATTGGTGCAATCCTTCCTCCAGCGCGGTATGGGGGTCATAACCCAGGTATTCCCTGGCTTTGTCCACGTTGGCCAAGGTCATGGGCAGATCACCCGGCTGTCCCGGCAGCCGTTCAATGATCGCGGTGCGCCCCACCTCGCGTTCAATGGCCGCTATAAGGCTGTTCAGGGTGACCGTCCTTGAATTGCCCAGGTTGAAGACCTCGAATGAACCTTTGCCCGAACTGGCCCGCAACAGTGCATCCATGGCCGCCCGCACGCCGTCAACAATGTCTTCCACGTAGGTGTAGTCACGGCAGGTGCTTCCATCGCCGAATTGGCGGATGGCCACTCCATCGTTGATCTTGCTGAAAAAATCGTGGATGGCCAGGTCCGGCCGCTGGCGCGGCCCGTACACGGTGAAAAACCTGAGCACGGAAACGTCCATGCCGTGCAGTTTGGCATACACCCGGGCAAAGGCTTCCGCAGCCAGTTTGGAGACCGCATAGGGGCTCACCGGATGCAGGGGTGATGCCGATTCCCGCCAAGGAACCTGGGGGTGCTCGCCATACACACTGCTGCTGCTTGCAAGCAGAAAGCGCGAGACCCCGTGCTTGCGCGCCATTTCCAGTACATGCAGGGTGCCCGTCACGTTCACGCGGTGGTATTCCAAGGGCTCCTGGATGCTCTGGCGAACACCCGCCCGTGCCGCCATGTGAACGACCACGGTCCTCCCACTACTTGCCTGACCGAAAGCTGCTTCCAGGACCTGATCGTCCAAAATATCGCCCTCCACCAACCGGAATGCGGGATTGCCATGGTGCCTGGCCAAGTTCGCCTCCTTCATCGCCCTGGGCGTAAACGGATGGAAATTATCGACCACGGTGACCTGCCAACCACCTTCCCCCAGCAACCGGTCCACCAAATGGCTTCCGATGAACCCCGCCCCCCCGGTAATGATCGCGTGTCCGTGCATTCCGTGCAAACAGCGGCTAAGCTACGCCACAGGTGCTAAAAGGAACAGTCTCCGCGCGCACATAGCTTTGTCCCGCATGCGCGCAGGCGAACCCATCCTCCTGATCTGCCATGCTTTCCCCCCTATTTTCGACATTGGCGGACGCCGCTGGGCCAAGTTCGCAAAGGAGTTGGCGAGGCGCGGGCATCCCGTCCATGTGATCCGGGCGGAACAGGAGCCGGATGCCCCCGTGTCCCTCTGGGCCGGGGACGGCGCAACCGCCGGGATCGTCCACCATCCATTGCCCCGGCGCTATCCAGCCGTGCTTACACGCCCAAAGGTCACTTCCCTCACGGACAAACTTCGCTATCGTGCCTATGCCCGCTTGTTGCCCTTGGCCACCAAGGGGAATTGGTACGACCATACGGTCTTTTGGGGCAAGCCAATGAAGGGCGCTGCGGCCCGGCTCATCCGCGGGCACGGCATCCGCCAGGTGGTGGTCACCGGCTTTCCGTTCCGCGCCATGGTCCACGCCTTGGCGTTGAAACACGATTTCCCGCAGCTCCGCCTCACCATGGATTTCCGCGATGAATGGACCACGGCCGGCCATTACGGGCTGGCCTCCATGCCACCTGCGCGTGTTGCGCAGGAAAAGGAATTCGAGGCACAAGTGGTGCAGTTGGCGGACAACATCATCTCACCGCACACGAAGGTGCTGGAACATTTGCGGCAGGTGAATTCCGGCTCTGCCGCCAGGTTCATCCACATTCCCCATGCCGTGGACCCGGATGACTTCGACCTGTCCATCAAGCCTGCACCGGACGGCCGGTTCAAGTTGATCTACGCCGGCAGCCTCTACGGCGAAGGCGAGGCCAAAGCCTATTTCACCGAATTGCTGGACGCCCTGCACGTGCTGCAAGGTTCACGGCCGCAAGCGTTCAGCAACTTCCGGTTCGACCTGTACATCACGGGGCACGACACGCAATGGTACGAGGAGGAAGTGGCGGCACGCGGATGGCAGGACCGCATCGTCTTCCACGAACCGGTGCCTCCCCGTGAAGCCTTCAACCACATCCGGGCCTCCGACCTGGTCATGCTCTTCATCCCCGCGGTGAACAAGGACATTCTCGGCACCAAGTTCCAGGAGATCTTTTATACGGGCACGCCGATCCTGCACGTAGGCGAGGAAGGGCTGGTGAGCCGCACCATTTTGTCGAAGCACATGGGGACCTCTGTCCGGGTGGCTGAGCTTGCAACGGAGCTCCCACGCATCATCAGCGGGGAACGCAAGGTGGAGTGCGACCGGAACGCGGACCACCGGGCCTATTTGTTGCCAAACGTCACGGACCGCCTGTTGGCGGAAGTGCTGACCTGAACACCGGACCCGCACTTTGGCACCAAACGAACCGATCCTCCTCATTTGCCACGGCTTGCCGCCAGTCCGCGGGATCGGTGGGCGCCGCTGGGCCAAATTCGCCAAGGAACTGGCCCGGCGCGGCCATCCCGTGCATGTGATCCGGAACGCAGGCACCGCGGTGGACCGCACTTCGCTTTGGACAGCGGACGTGCAACATCCGCTGATCCATCACCATCCGCTCCCACAGCGCTACCCCACGGTGATGACCAAGCGGCCGCTCACCAGTTTTGCTGAAAAGGTGAAGTACCGGCTGTGGTCCAAGCTGCTGCCGTTGGCGGCCAGGGGCAATTGGATGGACGTTACGGTCTTCTGGAAAAAGCAATTGCTTTCCACGGCCGGCCGGTTGATCCATGAACACGGCATTCGGCAGGTGATCGTTTCCGGCGCACCCTTCCGCCTGATGGCCTATGCAGCAGAGCTCAGAAGGCCATTTCCGCAGGTGCGGATCACCTTGGATTTTCGCGATGAATGGACCTGGGGAGGACATTACGGGCTGTCCTCCATGGGTTCGGGCCGGGTTGCAGCGGAAAAAGCGCTGGAGGCTGCGGCGGTCCATGGTGCGCACCGGTTGACCTCGCCGCACCCCGCCGTGCTTGCGCACTTGCAACGCGCCTATCCCGGCAGTGTCGCACGCACACACCTGTTGCCCCACGCAGTGGATCCGGATGACTTTGATCTTTCCGCGCGGCGCAGACCGGACGGACTTTTCAGGATGATCTACGCCGGGAGCATGTACGGAGGCCCGGAAGCCGGGCAGTACTTCGCCCAGTTGCTGAAGGCCGTACGAACCCTGCAGGACCGGTCGCCGGAAGCATTCGGGAAATTCCGGTTTGACCTGTACATCACCGGCCACGGCGTGCAGCAGAATGAAGAACAGGTGGCGGCCCTTGGCTGGCAGGACCGCATCGTTTTCCATCAGCAGGTGCCACCGCGCAAGGCGCTTGGCCTGATCAGGGATGCCGACCTTGTGGTCCTGTTCATCCCGAACATGAACAAGGACATCCTCGGTACCAAGTTCCAGGAGATCTTTTATGCGGGCACGCCGATCCTGCACGTGGGCGAGCCAGGGTTGGTAAGCCGCACCATCCGGGACAGCCGCATGGGCAGTTCACTGCGCCTGGATGAATTGGCCACTGCACTGCCGCGCATCATCAGCGGTGAGCGCAAAGTGACATGTGACCGGCAAGCAGACCACAGTGCCTACCTGCTTCCCAACGTGGTGGAGCGGCTGGTCAGTGAGGTGCTGGCGTAGCAGGCTTGCCCGCGCTTAGGACAGCGCCCCCATCAATTCCAGGTACTCCGCAGACCGGCCCTTTTTGGTAAAATGCGCCAAGGCAAATGAGCGGTACCGTTCACGGTCCGCCATGGCAGGCCGTTCCATGGTGGGCAAGGCGGCATCTTCGCGCACCACGGCACCCAGCCCATGGGCCTCCACCAAAGCCGAAAGATCACCAATGTGCGCACTGATCAGCACGGGGAGCCCCGCGGCCAGATACTCCGCAAACTTGGTGGGTGAGGCCACGCGGTTGGTCAGGGTATCTTCCCGCACGAGCAGGGCCACATCGCCGGCTTGCAATGCGCGGGGCACTTCCTCCGCGATGAGGAACTTGCGCAACACCCTTCCCGGGAAAGCCGCCGCCAAACGGTCAATGCCGGTGTCCGGGGGACTGAGGAACAAGAGCTTCAGCTTGGGTTGCCCCCCAAGTGCATCGCGCAACAAGCCCCCCAGGAGTTCAAAGGACTGCCAGCCCGCCACGCTGCCCGAATAAACGAGCACCACATCGCTTTCCGCGAAGCCGAGTGCTTCGCGCATTGGGTCCGTGGGCCGACCAAGGCCTTCATGTGCGCGGCCCAACGTGCAAGGGATCACCACGTGCCGCTTGCCGGTGTAGCCATACCGGTCCTGCCAATGCCGCACCAGGGCTTCGCTCACCGCCAATCGCACATCGGCGGAGCGCACGGCCTCACCTTCCACTTCGCGGAATTGCCCGATCAATGCGTCATCATCCACGATCCTGTATTCCTCCCATTCTGCTGCATAGGCGCCGCGTGCATCGAAGCAGACGTTTTTGACCAAACCCTTGTCCCGCGCGCGCAGGGCCAACCACGTGGCCAGCGCGCCGCGCGCCATGATCCCGGAGGGGCGCAACCACCGGCAGGCCAAGGCCACGATGCCTGCATTCGCCCGCCAGTGCTTCATGCGTGGCACCATGGGCAGGACCACCGCATCCGGGCTGTGTGCCATGATGTTCTTCCGGATGCCGAAGTAGTCACGCGCACTGACCAGGGCCAGCAGCCGCACACGCGGGCCGCCCAACGTGTTCAGGTGGGCCACCACGTCGGTCACCTGGCTCCAGTACACCCCGCTGGGCTGGTCGTTATAGGTCAGGAAGAGGATCACAGTTTTTCCAATGCGTCAAACACGCGTTCCGTGGCATGGCCGTCCCAGAGCGGTGGTACCCGGCCCTTTTTGTACGTCCCGTCCACAATGCGCCCAATGGCATTGCGCAACACGTCCAGGTCGAAGGTGATCAGTTCATTGGTGCCCAGGGTCACCGTGATGGGCCGCTCCGTGTTGGGGCGCAGGGTGAGGCAGGGCACGCGGCGGTAGGTGGTCTCCTCCTGGATGCCGCCACTGTCGGTGATCACAAAGGCACAGGTGGCGATGAGCTGCTGGAAGTTGAAGTAGTCCATCGGCCCGGTGATGCGCAGGTTCTTCAGGGCCTTCAGCGCGGGCATCAGGCCGGTGGCCTCCAATTTGGCGGTGGTGCGCGGATGCACGGGGAACACCACCGGGCGCTCCTTGGCCACGAAGGCGATCAGCTCCACCAGCTTGGCG
>CALMYC010000072.1 GCA_937873385.1 uncultured Flavobacteriales bacterium
AGGTTCGTGAGGTAAGGACTGCCGTCGATTCGGCCGTTGTACAGGCGTGCAAATGCGGAGACCATGGGGAGCAGCGGCGGCTTGGCCACGATGCGGAGCTCGGCCAAGCCATCGTCCGGCCGGGACCCGGGGCTGATCAGGGCACCGTTCCCGAACTCGCGGGTGTTGCAGAATACCAGCATCAGCACCTGGTCCTCACGTGTTTCGCCGTTGGCCACCAGCACGGTGCGCATGGGTTTTGCCCCGAGAACGTGCTTGAGGATGATGCGCAGGTAGTTCCACATTCCGCGACCTGCACTTTGGTCGAACTCCCACGCCACGCGTGCGTCGAAGCCGAGGCCTGCCGTGCCGAGGAACAACCGGTCGTTCAAGTAGCAGACATCCATGGGCGCAGGCGTGCCATTGAAGGCCAGTTGCAGTGCAGCGGCAGGGTCGCGGGGCAGGCCCAGCGAGCGTGCATAACCGTTGCCGCTGCCCATGGGCACCACACCAAGGCCGACGGTTGTTCCGGCAAGCCCGGCTGCAATGGCGTTCAGCGTGCCGTCGCCGCCGATGGAAACCACCCGGTCCGCACCGTTTGCAACGGCTTCCCGTGCGAAGCAGGTGCCATCTCCCGGTGCGGCAATGGTGCGTGCCACGGTTGTGCCGCCACGTTGCCCACCGAGCTCCATCGCCAGGCTGAGGAGGCTTTCGGCGCGCCCCTTGCCGGAGCGTGGATTGATGACGACGACGGTGTTCATTGGCCTTTCCAGGTCAATTCATGGTGGATCAATGCCCTGTTATACTGCTGAAGTGCGGCTTGCACAACAGGGAGGGCACTTGCTGTGCAGCTGTCTGTCGCGATGTTGCCCTTGCCGGTGGCTGATGACCAAAGCACGTTGTCCCCGTCAGTGAGCAGTTGGCAGTGGTCCGTGGTGATGAGCCAGGTGGAACCGCTCTTGCACACGGCGGCCGGGATGCGTTCGTCGCGCAGCACGCTGCTGCCGAAGGCAAAAAATGGTTTGGCGTAACCCAGGATGTCGAGTACGGTCGGCAGGATGTCGATCTGCTGGGTGATCCGGTCATCCATGCGGGGAGTGATCTGTGATGGCATGTAGTAGAGCAGCGGGATCCAATGGTCGAAGGCGGACCCGTTTGTTTCGCCGTTGCGCAGCAGGTCGGCGGTATGGTCGGCTGTGATCACAAAGAGGGTGTTGGCAAACCAGGGCATGGTGCGGGCCGTGGCGAAGAATTGCCGCAATGCGTCATCCGTGTAGCGCAGTGTGGGCATGATGGGCAGCTTACCCCCTGCGAAGCGCGCGGCATCCACGGGTGGCAATTTGTAGGGATGGTGCGATGAAAGGGTGAAGAGGCAATCCATGAAAGGTTGCTGCTGCTTGTCCAATTCATGGGCGAAATACTGCAGGAAAGGCCGGTCGCGGATCCCCCATGTTCCATCATCATCACCGGGATGGGGATATTGGTCGCGGCCCACGTAACGTTGAAATCCGGCAGCCCTGGCAAAGGCGTCGAAGCCCATGGTGCCATTGTGGCCCTCGTGGTAGAACGCCGAGCTGTAGCCCAATTGGGCAAGCACGCCGGGCAACGCGGTGAATGCCTGCTGGGCATAAGGCGACTCGATGAAAGCCTGGTCCATCATCCGGGGCAATGAGGCCACCACCGCCGGGATGCCGTCTATGCTGCGCCGGCCATTGGCGTAGGCACGGTCGAAACAGAGACTTTGCCCCATCAGCGAATCCAGGAACGGCATATAGCCTTGCCCAGTGCCATTGAGCCGGCCGCTGTATGCCGCACTGAAGCTTTCCAGGATGATCACGACCACATTCGGCTTCGTTGGCCGGACGTTGCCGCTCCCAAAACGGTGCACCACGGGCCAAAGGCGATCAGCCTCCGCTTGCGGCATGTAGTGCAATTCCTGGACCGTGGGTTTGCCGATGCTGGTCATGACGGTGAACGGCGTGTTCAGTACGGCGGCCATGTATGCCGGTGGCGCATACTTGCCCGCGTCCATCACGCCCAAGGTGATGTATTGCAGCCCCCCGCGTGAGAGG
>CALMYC010000073.1 GCA_937873385.1 uncultured Flavobacteriales bacterium
CAAAGCAAGGACCTGGAGGTATGCCGGGCGTTGTGGACCCACCTGGCCGAACAGCATGCCGATCGGCAAGCGGTGCTGGTGAACCTCGGCGGCGGCGTGGTCACCGACCTGGGCGGCTTTGTGGCGGCCACGTACAAGCGCGGCATCCGTTTCATCCACGTGCCCACCACACTGATGGGCATGGTCGATGCCGGTATCGGCGGAAAGACGGCCATTGACCTCAACGGCGTGAAGAACATGGTAGGCACCTTTGCCGATCCCGAAGCCACCTACCTGCACACGCCCTTCCTGCGCACGCTTGGCAAACGCGAGCTGCTCAATGGCGTGGCCGAAATGGTGAAGCACGGCCTGGTGCGCGATGCCGACCATTGGAACCAAGTGAGGCGTGCACCTTTGCACAACCTGGATGCGCTCACCCCGCTGATCGAGCGCTCGGCCGCCATCAAGGCCGAAGTGGTGAGCCAAGATCCGCGTGAGCAGGGCAGCCGCAAGCTGCTGAACTTCGGTCATACCATCGGGCATGCATTGGAAGCCTTTGCCCTGGAAAGCCCGCACCGCTCCCTGCTGCACGGGGAAGCCGTGGCCATTGGCATGGTGTGCGCCACCTGGCTCAGTTGGCGCACCGGCCACTTGGACCGCGACCGCATGAACGCCGTGGAGGAACACCTCATGGGCCTCTTCCCTGCATTTGCCTTCCAGGAGGCCGACGGCCACCGCATCCTGGAGCTCATGCGCAATGACAAGAAGAACAGCGGAGACGAATTTCGTTTCACACTGCTCACGGGCATCGGCAGTGCCGAGGTGGACGTGCCCATCACCGCCGCACAAGTGGCCGAGGCCTTGGAACATTACCGCCTGCTGACGCCCGATGCCCACCTCCGTCACCATACGCTGTCCTGAGGTCCCGGTGCGTGGGAGCATCCAACTGCCGCCCAGCAAAAGCGTGGCCAACCGCGCGCTCATCCTCGCTTCGTTGGCAGGAGACCTTTCCTGCGTGACATCCATCGGGAGCGCTGATGACACGCGCATCCTGCACGAATTGCTTCAAGACCGGCCGGAGGAGATGCATTGCCGCGATGGTGGCACCACGTTCCGCTTTCTGCTGGCTTGGGCGTGCGTGCAACAGGGTAAAGAACTCCTGATCACCGGGAACGCGCGGTTGCTGGAACGGCCCCATGCGCCATTGATCAACGCGCTGCGCGCACTGGGCGCTGACATTGCTTCAACCGGGCATGGGTTCCACGTTCGCGGGAACAAGATGAACGGCGGTGCTGTCACGCTGGATTCGCCCGAAAGCAGCCAGTTCATCAGCGCGTTGCTGCTCATCGCGCCATGCCTTACCAACGGATTGGAGTTGCGGTGGGCCGGGCTTCGCCTCAGCGAACCATACGTGCACATGACGATGAAGCTGCTCGCGCGCTTCGGCGCGGAAGTGCGCGAGGATGCACAAGGCATTCACATCGCAGCGGGAGCACTGAAGGCTGCGCGCTACACGGTGCCAGCGGATTGGAGCGCGGCTTCGTTCTGGTACCAGGTTGCAGCGCTGGCACCCGATGCCGTATTGCACCTGGCCGGGTTGCGCGCCGATGGCCTTCAAGGGGATGAAGCGGTGGCATCACTCTTCGCCGGGCATGTTTCCACCCGGGAGAAAGACGATGGCCTGGAGCTGTGCTCCATCCACTCCTCCCCGGCACCGGTCTTCACCGCGGACCTCGTGCGCACGCCGGACCTGTTCCAACCCTTGGCCTTCACGATGGCAGCCTTGGGCCGTCGGGCCGAATTCACCGGCCTGCACAACCTGCCACTGAAGGAAACCGACCGCTTGAAGGCTGTGGCTGATGCGTTGCACGTGCTGGGCATACGTGCGCAATACCGAGGTGGGCGGTTCTTGGTTGAGCCTCAGGGTCCACTTCGGGAGGCTGCTGAGGGAGCACTGCAGGAGACCGGTGAGGGAGCCTCCTTGCCGCCCTTCGATCCGCTGGGCGATCACCGCATGGCGATGGCGTTGGCGCCGCTGGCATGCGTGTACGGGTCCATCACCATCCTGCACCCCGAGGTGGTGAACAAATCCTTTCCGGGTTTTTGGGGGGAACTGGAGCGTGCGGGGTTCGTGGTTCGTGGGGTGTAGTTCGTGGTTCGTGAAGCATGGTTCGGGACAGACGTCGTGTCAACGCTCCACTCCAAACTCCGAACAACGTCCGCACAAGCACTTCAACATATTCGCTCAGTTGTTCGCGGTCAAATCTGACAACAACCAACTGACAACTTTTTTGCAGATTTGCGATGGGCGGGCTTTTTACGACAAATGTTTATGCGGAAAACTGAACTTCTGTAACCACAAAACTGTCTACGGAGCACAAAGCCCCGCCTATTGCAAATGTGCTGTTAGCGGTTCGTTGTTTATTTGTCTGCACCTTCATAAACATAAAGTGTCCCGTACTCATTGGATTTGAAATTGTCCCCTACAAATCCTCTTTTAATAAGCTCTTGTCTAATGACACGCATTACAAACCAATGACTAACTATCAGAATATCACATTTATCATTTGCAATTATTTTGTCCACAAAAGCAATTATCTCATTTCTAAATTTATCAGTGCTGTTATTAGATGAATATGATTTAATACGAATAATAAGTCCCCATAATATAAAAGGTAATTTCATTCTGTCTGGCAAGCAATGTATAATGTCTAATTCTTGTAGTTCAGTTATTTTTACAATTTCTCCACTGTAAATATGATTTGCTGTATTTACAGCCCTAATCATGGTGCTTAAATAACATCGTTTCCAATCTATCTCGTATAGGTCAACGTTTTTGTGTTGGATATTTTCTGTCTTATCATATTCTACAAACCACTTTATTACCTCTGTTTTTGAGAGGAATATTTTGTCAGGGAATTGATGATTTACTTTAAAATGTCTAACTAATCCTATTTTCATTTCCTCTCTGAATGTCGTTCTACAATGACCGCTAACAATGGATTGGCGTGGTTCGTGGGCGTAGTTCGCGGGACGAAGGGCATAGGGCGTAGTTCGGGGGCGGTGCCCCCCCCCTACCCAATACGAACCACGCCCTGCGAACTACCTCCTCGGTTTCCTCAACCATACCTTCTGCCCCGGCTGCACGGGATCCGCGATCCCCATCCCGTTGTACTTCGCGAGCTTCTTCAGTTTCACGCCATAGCGTTGGCTGATGCCCCAGAGCGTTTCGCCCTGCTGTGCAATGCAGCTTTCCTGGTCCTTGCTCTTGTTGCGCTTGGGTTGGATGAACACCACTTGTCCTTCCTCCAAGCTGCCATCCTTGCCCATGTCGTTCCAGCCGGCCACCAGCCCGGGCATCTGCTGGATCTCGTCCGCGATGTCCTTCACCGTTTCCCCTTTCCGCGCCCGGACGAACTTGATCCGTCCGTCGAACAGTTCCACGTTCCGGGCATTGCCGATGGTGACCACATTGTCATCCCCGCGGTTGTGGTGCTTGGCCGGTTTCGCTGCGGAAGATTTGCCCGGCACCGCATCCTTGCTGGCATAGCGCACGTCCACGCCGCGGTCCAGATTGTCCAACTGGTAGCGTTCGATGAGGTCGATCAGCTTGTGTGGGTAGCGCGGGTCCGTGGCATATCCGCATTTCTTCAGGCCATGTGCCCAACCCTTGTAATCCGTGGGCTTCAGCTCAAAGAGGCTGGCATAGCGCGGCCGCTCCAGGAACTTCGAATGGTCCTCAAAGCTCAGGTCCGCACTGCGGTACTTGCGGAAACAGTCGTTCTTCCGGTCATCATCGTGGAACACCTTCCCGCCGGTCCAGTCCGGCGTGCATTTGATGCCGAAGTGGTTGTTTCCCTCCGTGGCCAGGACGCTGTTGCCATTGCGGCTTTCCAACAGGCCCTGTGCCAGGGTGATGCTGGCCGGGATGCCATGTTCCTTCATCTTGCGCACCGCCACATCCTTCCACTGGGCGATGTACTCCTCCGGGGATTGGTCCTTGTTCCCGGCTTGGGCCAGCACGGGGAGCAACCATGCGGCCAAGGCCATGGCCATGGATGTTTTCAACAACTGTTGGATCTTCATTTTCAACCGGACGAAATGCCGCAAGCGCCGAAATTACAGGGCCTTCAATGGCTTATGAACAACGTATCCACCGAGCTCTGCACCTGTGATCGTGAATAAAACGGAGCCCTTGTCGAACTTCGTGCCCCATGGCCGAGCACCCCAAGCCTCCGGCGGACGACCCGCGCACCCGCAACCTTCTGCGCTTGGGATACGCCCTGGAGGATTTCTACTTCACCCCGGAAGGCTACGTGGTGTGGACCGAAACCTACCACCTGAAGCGCGGCTACTGCTGCCAGAGCGGCTGTCGGCACTGCCCGTACGGGAATTCGCCGGCAGACAGGGCCGCTCATTCCCAACGAATCAAACGGGAAGAGAAGCCATGAAAACCATTGCCACCAAGGAAGAGGCCTTCCACCAACTGCACCACACCGGCATGCCGCTCCTGCTGCCCAACATCTGGGACCCCCTCAGCGCCGCCCTGCTGCAAGCCGCAAGCCTGCCCGCCGTGGCCACCTCCAGCAGCGCCATGGCCCTCAGCAACGGCTACCGGGACGGCCAGAGGCTGCCCTTCGAAGACCTGCTGCGCATCCTGCGCCGCATCACCGCCACCGTGCAAGTGCCCGTTGCGGCTGACATCGAACGCGGCTATGCGAAGAATGATGCCCAACTCACAGCGCACATCAAGCAACTGCTGGGCACCGGCATCGTGGGCATCAACTACGAGGACAGCCTCCCCGGAAGTTCCGACACGGTGCCGCTTGAACAGCAGGTAAAGAGCATTGCCGCCATCCGCAAGGCCGCTGATGAGGCTGGCGTAAAGCTCTTCATCAATGCCCGGGTGGACGTGTACATCAAGGGCGGAACGATGACGGACGATGAGAAGCTTGCCGAAGCGACCCGGCGCGGCAACGCCTACAAAGAGGCCGGCGCGGACGGCCTCTACCCCATCCTGCAGCTGGACCCGGTACACATGGAAACCCTGGTGCAGGAGGTGGGCCTGCCGCTGAACATCACCATGGTCCCCGGCATTCCGGACCTGGCAGTGCTGAAGGCCATCGGCGTGGCGCGCGTCAGCATGGCATCCGGCTTCCTGCGGCACACGGCCTTCTCCATGCTCGTGCTGGTGGAGCAGATCCTCCACGGTAGCGCATGGGCGGAGGCTTTACGGGCAACAGTGCCCTCGGAGCAGATGAATAAGCTGATCCCGGAGTGACTCTAGTCACCTCGGCTATTCGCACTATCCGCAAGACCGACTTGGTGAAAGAAGGCCACGCGGAAACAGATAGGCACCCCTGGTCCTGCCGCACCACATTCACCCCCATCCCCGACCTTCGCCCTATGCTTTCCGCTACCACTTCCGACCTCCAAGCCTTCCAAGCCTCCATCCGCGAAGGCATCCCCGCCACCCTTCCCCCGGCCCGGCCGTTGGATCCTTCGGTGCCCCACGCCCCCAAGCGCAAGGACATCCTTTCCGCCGAAGAGAAAAAGCTCGCGTTAAAGAACGCCCTGCGCTACTTCGACCGCAAGCACCACGCCGTATTGGCACCGGAATTCGCGCAGGAGCTGAAGGATTTCGGCCGCATCTACATGTACCGCTTCCGGCCCAGCGGACCGATGCACGCACGGCCGATCGGCGACTATCCTGCGAAATGCAAGCAGGCAGCGGCCATCATGCTGATGATCCAGAACAACCTGGACCCCGCCGTGGCACAGCACCCGCACGAGCTGATCACCTACGGCGGCAACGGAGCGGTGTTCCAGAACTGGGCGCAATACCGGCTCACCATGCGCTACCTCAGCGAAATGAGCGAGGAGCAAACCCTGGTGATGTACAGCGGCCATCCGCTGGGCCTCTTCCCCAGCAACAAGGAAGCCCCGCGCGTGGTGGTGACCAACGGCATGGTGATCCCCAACTACAGCAGCCCCGACGATTGGGAGCGCATGAACGCGCTGGGCGTATCGCAATACGGCCAAATGACGGCCGGCAGCTACATGTACATCGGCCCGCAGGGCATTGTGCATGGCACCACCATCACCGTGCTCAATGCGTGCCGCATGCTGAAGGGCGCGGATAAAAGCACCAAGGGCAAACTGTTCGTCACCGCCGGTCTGGGCGGCATGAGCGGTGCCCAACCCAAGGCCGGCAACATCGCCGGGGTGGTGACGATCTGCGCGGAGGTGAACTCCGCCGCCGCGCACAAGCGACACGTGCAAGGCTGGGTCGATGAAGTGATCGCCGAGGTGGACGCCTGCATCGACACGGCATTGGCCTGGCGGAAAAAGGGCGAGGCGCACAGCATCGCCTTCGTGGGCAATGTGGTGGACCTGTGGGAGCGCCTGGCGGAACGCGGCATTTCCGTGGACTTGGGCAGCGACCAGACCAGCTTGCACAACCCGTGGGCCGGTGGCTACTACCCCGTGGGCCTCAGCTACGAAGAGAGCAACACCTTAATGGTGAATGACCCCGCCGCGTTCAAGCAGCGCGTGGAAGAAAGCCTCAAACGCCAAGTGAAAGCGATCAACACCCTGGCCGAAAAAGGCATGTACTTCTTCGACTACGGCAACGCGTTTTTATTGGAGAGCAAACGCGCCGGTGCGGAGATCGGTGGGAAGAACGGAAAAGAGTTCAGGTATCCCAGCTACGTGGAGGACATCATGGGGCCGCTGTGCTTCGACCACGGCTTCGGGCCGTTCCGTTGGGTATGCACCAGCGGCAAGCCGGAAGACCTGGCCACCACGGACCGCATCGCCGGCGATGTGCTGGAGCAGATGCTGAAGGACGCGCCCAAGGAGATCCACCAGCAGATCGCGGACAACCTGCACTGGATCCGCAGCGCGCAGCAGAACAAGCTGGTGGTGGGCAGCCAGGCGCGCATTTTGTATGCCGATGCCGAAGGCCGGATGCGCATTGCCGAGGCATTCAATAAGGCAATCGTCCCAACGCAGGGTCTCCGCAAAAAAGCGGATGACCCTGCGGGGACGCCGAAAAAAGCGGATGACCCTGCGGGGACGCCGAAAAAAGCGGATGACCCTGCGGGGACGCCGAAAAAGGCGGATGACCTTGCGGGGACGCCGAAAAAAGCGGATGACCCTGCGGGGACCATCAGCGCACCGGTGGTGCTGGGCCGCGACCACCACGACGTAAGTGGAACGGATTCACCCTACCGCGAGACCAGCAACATCCGCGACGGGTCGCGCTTCACGGCAGACATGGCCGTGCAGAACTTCGTGGGCGACGCCTTCCGCGGCGCCACCTGGATCAGCCTGCACAACGGCGGCGGTGTGGGCTGGGGCGAGGTGATCAATGGCGGCTTCGGCATGGTGTTGGACGGCAGCGCCGACTGCGACCGCCGCCTGAAGGCCATGCTGCACTGGGACGTGAACAACGGCATCGCGCGCCGCGCCTGGGCCCGCAACCCCAATGCGCAATGGAGCATCCGCGAAGCGATGAAGCGGGAACCGGGGTTGAAGGTTACGTTGGCGAATGAGGCGGAGGAGGGGTTGATCGCGAAGGCGCTGAAGTGAGCCTCAAATCACACAAGTGTTCACCGCCCGTGTGGTTTTGCAAGTTTGAACAAACCGGAAAAAGCACGAACGGATGATGCTTTCTCCAAGTATTAAATGCCAAGTGCCGAGTGTGCTCCACCCGGACCTGTATATAACCGCCGTACAACGGCGCATGTTTTTGCATATCGCAAGTGGATGTGCGTACATTCGATTGTTCCAAGTTCATTCCAACCTCCGATCCCACACCCCATGGAAGCACGGATACGCCAAATTCTTTTCAGCTCATTAGCCCTGCTCGCAGGCACCGCCTTTGGCCAATTGCCCTACACCGTTGTGGTGAACGGTACGTTGACCGCCTGCACGCCAGGTGCCACTGTTACTGTGCAGACAGGGCCGGGCACACAACCTGCACAAACGATAAGCACCGCCGTGGATGCCAGCTGTGCCTTCACGGCCACCATGTTGCTGAGCAGCGCAAACGGCGACGTCTTTGCCTTTGCCAGCTGCGCCAACGGCACCATCACCGGCGACTCCACCGTCTACGATTTCGGCAGCGCGGCCACTGGCACGCAAAGTGTAACACTCGCCCTGGCCTGCGGCAGCGACACCACCGAGGCCTGCCAAGCCTGCATCAACGTGGTGCAAGTGCAACCCTTCACAGCCTTGTTCACCAGTTGCAGCAGCGGCGGCACACCTCCCTATACCTGCGGCTGGCTGATGCCGAACGGAACCATCGTGATGGGCGACAACCCGTCCTTCACGTTCACGCAACCGGGGATCTACGGCATCTGCATGCAGGCATCCGATGCAACGGGTTGCACCAGCGTGGCCTGTGACACGGTGTTCGTGGCCGCGGACGGGACCGTGGGCACCAACAGTTTGGCCGCCTGCCAGGCTGGTTTCTGGACCGTGCAGGCCTACGAGGACACCTCCAGCGGCGGTGGCTTGGTGGCACCGATCCCCAACGAGGTGTGGGCCGTGAACCTCAGCACCCCGAATGATGAAAGCGTACAGTTCGCCTGGGATTTCGGTGATGGCGGCACTGCTTCGGAAGCCTATCCCGCGCACACCTATGCCGGGCCCGGTCCATGGCTGCTGTGCCTCACCATCACCAGTGGCACCTGCACCAGCAGCTTCTGCGACACGGTGAGCGTGGACGCCAACGGCTACTTGAACGGAATGATCGTGCAGGGGCATGGCGCGGATGCCCAACTCCGCGACGGCGGCTTCACCCTGAACGTGATCCAATCCGCACCCACGGGCATTCCCGAGATCCCGGCCTTTGGCAACTTCCGTCTGTGGCCCAACCCCGTGCAGGGTGAGCTGAACCTCAGCTTCTCCGGCCTGCGCGGCGGCGTGGTGCCTGTTGCGGTGATCGACCACACCGGCCGCGTGGTGATGCAGCGCGATTTCCCGATGGCCATCGGCGCGAATTCCTTGCATGTGGCCACCGGCAACTTCGCACCGGGGCTGTACGTGCTGCGCATCGGCACCGGAAGATCCCAGGCCACCCATCGTTTCATGAAACTGCGGTAATTCGTTGTGTGTTTGGTGGAGTACGGGTGCCTGCGCGGATGTGCAGGCACCTGTTTCATTCGCGGGGATCGTCATCAAGCAGCAAGGTATTTTGACGCTCACCCAACCCTGCACCGATCCGGCACGTGTATGGAACTGAACACCAACCCAACCACGCTCATGCGCAACTTGCTTCGAACACTCACCATTGCCTTCACGGCATCCCTGGGGATGGCGGCCATGGCCCAAGGGTACATCGTCACGGTACATGGTTCCATCACGCCGTGCAACCCGGCCGCGATCGGGGACAGTGTCCTGGTTCAAACACTACCTGGCACCGAGCCCCAACAGACGCTGGTTGCGTACATCAACAGCAACTGCTCCTTCGCTGTGGATGCCGTGGTGACCAGCCTGACCGGCGGCTTCTGGATCGCGGGCAGTTGCGGCAATGGCATGATGGCCTCGGATTCCGGCTTCTACAGCCTGACACCACCACAGCCGGGTTTCGTGCAGCTCAACTTGAACTGCGGAGGCGGACCAACGGATTGCCTTGGGGTACCGGGAGGCACCGCGCTTCCGGGCACGGCATGTACCACTTTCCTGGGCCAACCAGGAACCTGGAGCGCAAACTGTGCATGCGTGGCCAACACGGCACAATGCAATGCCTGCTTCAACGTGGTGCAAACCGGTTCCGATCCGAACGGTTCCGGAGGTACACCGTGGAGCATCAGCACCACCAATTGCTCCACCGGGCCCGCTCCAATAACCTACAGTTGGACGCTCCCGAACGGAAGCATCAGCACGGAAGCCGCACCCACGTTCATCTTCAATGCCCCGGGCGTGTATGGCATCTGTCTCACGATCGCGACAGCAGGTTGCACCTCCACACAATGTGATACCCTGATCGTGGACAGCGTGGGCTTCATATCCAACGGACCCGCCTGGTATGATTGTGAAGGCGTGATGTGGGGGCCCAACACGCCCGGCACACCCTGCGATGATGGCGACCCCGCCACCATCGGTGACACTTGGACCGTGGGCTGCTACTGTGAAGGCCAGGGAAGCGGTACGACCGACTGCCTTGGGGTACTGAACGGCAATGCCCTGCCCGGCACATCGTGCACCGTGTTCGGCACCGGGACCGCTGGCACATGGAGCGTGGATTGCGTGTGTGTTCCGGACACGGGCACAACCAATTGCCAAGCCTGCTTCACGGTTGGCGGCGGAGCACCCTTCACCGGAATTTTCTACAACTGCTCCATCGGCAGTACGCCGCCCTTCACGTTGTTCTGGGATTTCGGTGACGGCACCACCATGACCGGCAGCCAAGTGAGCCACGTTTTCCCTGGCGCCGGGACGTACAGCGTTTGCCTGACCTTCACCAATGCGAACGGCGCAACGTGCATGACCTGCGACACCGTGGTGGTGGATGCAAACGGTGCCATCAATCCGCCGGTATCCGTTCCCTGCGATGCCGGCTTCTGGGCCATCCAAGCCTATGACAGCACCAGCGGAGGGGTGCAGCCCATCCCCAACGAAGTGTGGGTCTGGAACCTCAGCAGCGGCGGCAACGGCACCTACCAATTCCTGTGGGAATTCGGCGATGGCAGCTCTTCCACGGATGCCTTCCCCACCCACACCTACAACGGGCCCGGCCCTTGGCTGCTGTGCCTCACCATGACCTCAGGTGATCCGAACACCGGCGGATGCACGGACACCTACTGCGACAGCCTCGCCATGGACGGCAACGGCATTCTGGTCGGCATGATCACCGATGGCCATGCGGCTGCACCGGGCCTGCGCTCCGGTGGCTTCACGCTGAACGTGATCCAAGGCATCCCTGCCGGGGTACATGAAGTGCCCCACTTCACGGACCTGAAGGTGTGGCCGAACCCGGTGGGCGACCTGTTGAACATCTCCTTCGGCAGCCCCGCCGCGGGCATGGCGCCCATGGAGGTGATGGATCCCTCCGGCCGCGTGCTGCTCAGCGGAAATGTGCGTGTAAATGCTGGATCCAGTGTGATCCACTTGCCGGTGGAGAAACTGGGACAAGGCCTGTACATGGTTCGGATCGGCGACGGGGCAACGAGCGTGACGCAGCGCTTCCTGAAGGTCCGGTAGCACTTGACGATAGCTTTGGAAGGGTGTCCGCATGCCGCGGGCACCCTTCCGCACATCGCACCATGGTCCGCGAAAGCCTGATAGCCGATTGCATCCGCAGGGACCCGCGGGCGGAACAGGAACTGTACAAAGCGTTGTATCCGCTGATGATGTCGATCTGCTCGCGGTATGAGCGCAACCGGCAGGATGCCGCGGCTTGCATGAACGAGGGTTTTCTCAAGGTGCTGGTGAACTTGAGGAAGCGAAGACCGGAAGTGCCGTTTGAGCCTTGGGTGCGACGCATCCTCATCAACACGGTGATCGATGGCTTCCGCAAGGAAAAGGAACGAAAAGCAATGGAAACAATGGAAGTGCCCATGGAAACGCACACAGCCAACGAGGTGAACGACTACCTCCGGCACATGGAGGCCGAAGCTTTCGCGGAACTGTTGGTGCGCGTTCCGGAGATGTCGCGCAAGGTGTTCAACCTCTTTGCCATCGACGGCTTCAGCCATGCGGAGATCGGCAGGATGCTGGGCATCAGCACCGGCACGTCGAAGTGGCACGTTTCCCATGCCCGCCAACTGCTGCAACGCACCATCGCTGAACTGGCCGGTGCCGCCACCGTTGCCAAAGACGCATTGCCATGAGCCTCAACGAAGAATTCGACGAACTGGCGCGGCGGAAGCTGGAGGAGCGCCTCTTCCCGTACCAGGAAGCGGACTGGCAGGATGCCGCAGGCCGCATCGATGCGCTGCGCAGGCGCGGCGGACGAAAAGCATGGTACTTCGGCGCGGGCCTGCTTCTGCTGATCAGTGGCTTCACGTGGTTTGCGCTCCAGCCTGCAGGCTCCAAAACTCCTGCGGTCGCGATCACGAAGCAGCACGTGCCGGAAACACCATTACCTGCCGTTCAGGCCGCAACGGCTCACAGCGTAGCCGCAACATCAAGTGAAGTGGAGAGCGCCATGATGCCTGTCAAGGCTACGCACTCCGCGCATGCTGCGGGTCCAACACCCGCCAAGCGGGCTTCACGGGACAAAACCGTTCCACAACCATACAAACCCAAATTGATCGCCCACGCTCCGGAGCATTCCAAAACGCCTTCGGCTACCAAGGATGGCGCCGTTGCACCTGCCGGAGTGAGCCTGCATGAGCCCAGTAATGCCGTAGCACATGCAATCGTGATCGATACAAGCGAAACAGCATCCGCTACTTCGGATGAACATGCCGGCACGGTGATCAGTCAAACATCTTCCCTACATGGATCCCCAACGGTACACGAACCGGAATCCTTACGGAATGATGAAGCTTCACTTGGCCAGAAGCAACCTTCGGCCAGCAAGAGCGGAACAACTCACACGGTGATCGAACCGAATTCCCCGATCGCCACTCCAAAAGAGGGCACAACTTCCGGAGCAGTGGAACAGGAAGCGAACGATCGTGCAGCAAATTCGTCAACTGCTCGTCAGCTGATCGATCCAGCCAGAAGCGCTGAAGCACCTGCCGAAAGGGACAGCACCTCAACCGCCAACACAACGTTGCTTGCGCCGGGTGATGCGGCAAGCGCCATCTCCGCTACACCACCGGCCGTCCCGCCAATAGTGCCCGAGCGTGCGCCATGGGAGATCAGCGCAACGGGCGGCATGTTCACCTCAAGCACCAAGTACGCCGGTGGCAACAGCGCGGACTGGACGGGCGGCATCAGCAAGGAACGCAGCATCGGCATCGGAGCTGAGCTCATGCACATGGGCCGCAACATCGGCATTGGTGCGGGCCTGCACTACGGCAGTTACGCCGAGCGGATCCGCACGGACGGGATCGATCGGAGCACCACTTCGTTCAATCACTATTGGTACCTGATGGCGGTGGACACCACGGTACTGGTGATCACCGACACATTGCCGGGCACACCTCCGTCCTACACGGGATCTTCCATGGACACCACGTTACTTGTGCTGGCCCAAGGCACGGACACGGCGGTCAACCAACAGCACCTGCGTGATGCGCGCGACCAGGTGAACCGCGTGAGCTACCTGGAGGTTCCGCTTATGCTGGACGCACATTTGACCCAGGGCCGCTGGATGCTGGGCCTGCGCGGCGGCCCTACCATCGGCCTGCTCACCGGCCGCAGGGGAAGCCTGCCCAACAGTACGGACGACGGATATCTCGGCTTCAACGACGTTGCTTTCCGCGAAGTGGTCTTCGGTTACACCGCGCGGGCCTATGTCCGCTACCGCTTCAATGCGGGCTGGTGCGTGGGGCTGGAACCTGCATTGCGTGGGCAATTGCTGAACAGCCTGGGCAGCGGTGAACTGGAGCGGCGCAGTATTGCCAAGGGCGTGGTGTTGAGCTTGACGTACAGGTTGCGATGATCGGGGAAATGGATCCTACTCCAACTCACTGCAGGCATATCCAAAGCCCGCGAGCAGCGCCATGATGCGCTCCCGCACTTGTGATGCGGATTCCACGCGCAGTATGCGGTCGCAATCCTCCAGGTCAAAGTTCCATTGGCCGTGACCTGCAAGCATGAAGTCCAGTAAAGGGCGAAGTGCATTCACCTCGCCTTGGCTGTTCACGGAAGTGCTGAACACAAGTACATCAGCGGGATCAACAATGCCCGTTCGGCGGGCGCTCCGATGCTCGGTCGGCCTGTTTGGTTCCATCGGTTCGTGGCAGTAGACGGTCGTTTTCCCGGAATACCTTGATCAAGCCGGATCATTCTTCCAGCCCCGGCCCGCGCAGCGTTCCTTCCAGCTCTCCTTGAACCTGGCCCGATCCTCCTCGCTCATGGCACACCACTTCTCGCGCCAGTCCTGCCGGCGGCCTTTCCATTGCTCGCGTTCCTCCTCGGAAAGATTCCTCCACCACGCTTCGCGCATGCCTGCATGGCGTGCCCACGGCGGGCCTCCATGGCCGCCACGCCTGCCGGGGAAGCCGCTGAAGAGAATCTTGGACAGGACCAGCAGGCCCATGGCCTTCCAGTAGTTGATCAGTGCCCAGCCCGTCAGGCCGGGAATGATGGCATTCCACAGCAGCATCACCACCAAACTGAAGAGTGCGATGGCTGCCAGCGGGATCAGGGGGAACAGCCAGTGACGGCGACGAAGCGTTTTCATGTTCATTTCGGTTTGCGGGATGCCTTGTTCAATCCCGGGTCAGTTCATGGTAGGTGGTTTCCAATCGTTCGCGCAAGTGCTGCACCGCGTAGCGTTTGCGGGAGATGATGGTCTTGATGTTCTCGCCCTGCTCCTCGGCGATCTCGCGCAGGGTCTTGTCCTCCAGTTCATTTTGCACGAAGACCAGGCGTTGGTTCTCCGGCAGTTCCGCCAAGGCTTCCTCCAGTTCGGCCCAGAACACGTCGCGCAACATCCGCAGGTCCGGGTCGTCTTCCACGGCCAGCAACAGCCCGCCGAAGTTGAACTCACCGTCCTCACCCTCCTGCACCATGCCGTCCAACGCCTCGGTACTGCCCTTGCGGTAGCGGTCGATGATCTTGTTCCTCGCCACCCGGTACAGCCAGCCGCTCATCTGCTCGATCGCCTCCACCTCCGGCTGACTGCTCAGTTGCGCCCATACATCCTGCAAGAGGTCCTCCGCATCGGCATCGGTGGGCACGCGGGCGCGGATGAAGCCGAAGAGCGCGCGGCCATATTGCGCCACTGTCTTGGTGATCCCTCCCTGCTTCCGGGCCATCGTTGTTTCCATCGGATCCATCCCCACTTCTGCGAGAACGGATGGGGGGACGAATTACGCTATGAGGTGGTTAGTTCGTGGAGCATAGGGCGGAGGCGCCTTGCAAAAAACCGCAGCCTGCATTCCCTGCTCGTAGCGAGATGAGCGTAGTTGTCCGGGATTTAGCTCCATCAGCGGTCTCGCGAAGCGGACCCTGATGCCACGCAGTTACCGGACAAAGTGCATTTCCACGCAAGCTACCTTCACACCATGCACGCCCCGTCTGTATCTACAACCCATCACCTCCGCTTCATCCGCCGCTGGCTCGTTTTCTTCATGGTGGCCATGACCTTCAGCGGCATCACCGCAGTGCCATTGGAATGGGGCAGCCGGTTGATGGCCGACATCACCGCATCATGGGGCGCTCCCTGGACCGCATGGACCAGCACCGTTGCAGCGGCCATTGCCGATATCGGTGAACACTACCCGATGATCTTCTACGGCACCGACTGGCTGGCCTTCGCACACATCGTGATCGCCCTGGCCTTCATCGGCCCATACCGCGACCCGGTGCGGAACCGCTGGGTGGTGGAATGGGGCCTCTGGAGTTGCCTCGGGGTGGTGCTGCTCGCCTTCCTGTGGGCACCGGTGCGCGGGATCCCTTTCTTCTGGAGGTGCATTGATGCCGCCTTTGGCGTGATCGGCGCCGTGCCGCTTTGGTTCGTGTTGATGAGGATCGATCGATCGGCGGGAGAACGTCGATCCGATCAATGATCCCCGATCTTTCCCCCCAATTTCGAACCTCATGCCCAACCTGGAACACCTCCCCGCCTTTCTGCCCAATGGCAACATACGAGCCGTGATCGAGATCCCATCCGGCACCAGCGACAAGCGCCAGTATGATCCCGCCACCAACACTTTCCCCGTTGACTTGCGCAACGGCGTTCCTCGCCGCATCAAGTTCCTGCCCTACCCGGCCAACTACGGCTTCATCCCCGGCACCTTGATGGACAAGGCCCAAGGCGGTGATGGCGATGCGCTGGACATCTTCGTGCTGTGCGCGGGCGTGTCCAGCGGCACCGTGTTGGAGGTGGAACCCATCGGCATCATCGAGCTGTTGGACGCCGGTGAGCGCGACGACAAGGTGTTCGCGCTGCCCGTGGACCCGGCGTTGCGCACGGTGGAAGCAGATGACATTCAAGAGCTGCCGAAAGCCGCACAGGACATCATCGTGGCTTGGCTGTTGAACTATGATCCAGAGGATGGCGCACAACTTGTGGGCGTGAAAGGGCGCACTGAAGCGATGACGGCGATCCGGAAGTGGGAGGTGCGTTAATGCCCAATGGACACAGGGTCCCGAAACGGTGACCCTGCGCCAGCAACGAAGATCGCTCCCTACGGCATCGCCTCACTCCACTGCAACACGCCTGTTCCAGCATCGAAGCTGCTCAACGACGTGGAGGTCACCATCGACAGGCGGTTACCCATGAGCTGGAACAACGGCTCGGTTTGGAAAAAAGGAGCGGCATCCGGAGCGTTTACCACGGTGGCGCTCCACAACGGCTCCAACGAAGCGGAATCCAACAATGTGACCTCCCAGTTGAAATCATGCACCGTTGATGAATGTGCCAGTACCACAGGACCGCCGTTCACAAGGACAGGCACCCGCTCCGCGGCCTCTTCCTTGACCGCGCCGGCAAGTTGCGGTTCGATGAAGTCCACCACCGAAGCGTGGTCGTTCAGCTCCAGCTTCCGCCTGGCCCCGGTAGTGAACCTGATGTTCATTCCGTCGGCATCCAGCTGATCCACGTTGCGGCTCCGGAACACGGCGTGGACCTGTTCACGGGCCTCCGAAGGTTCAGCCCTGCCCGTGCCCGGATCCAGGAAGTACGTGCGGGCATCCTCACCGGCGAAGATGAAGCCGGGTTTCGGGCCGGGGTTCAGGAACTGGTTGTCGGGCACCAGCTTCAGGTTGTGGTTGATGCGCAAAAGGTCATCGCCGTTGTAGCGTACCTTGCCTTTGCCCAAGTCCACGACGCACAGGCTACTGGTGTTGGCGCTGGGTTGGTACAGCTTTACTACGCACAAGTCGCCGCTGATGCCGATGATCTTAGGTGCGCCTTCCATGCGGAGCGGCTTGGCGAACAACCGCCTCCCGGTGGCTGCATCGCGCATGTCCATGTAGTATTTAGCCGTTCCATGGCTCACCGAGCTGTTCCCCTTCCGTTCGTAGCTCCACACAAAGACCTCGGAGTAGGTGTACGCCAAGCACGATCCGTCCGGGGTGAATTGGACACTCCACAACTGGCCTGGTTGCCTACCGATCGCTGAACAACCTGAAAGGATACCCATTGAAGCAACCACGATCATGAGGAGGCCCATGGTGCAGGCAAAGGGTCCATGAGGACTTGGAACATGCCGCTTGGACCGTTCCATTGAAAAGTGTTCTTGGACATGCATGGGCATTTCGCAGCTTAAGGGATTGAACTACCCGTTACGCAGGGTCGCAACGGGCAAAATAGGTCCAAGGAGCGGAACCCGCTAAGGGTCCCGAGCACACAGTGGTTCAACAGGTCCAGTTCCTTCAAGGCCTCCGTCCGTGGAGGCCGTAGCGCCAAGCGCAGACTTCCATGGTACTTCATGGTTCCATCAAGGTCTCCGCCTCGGGACCTTGATGCCCCAATGGTACTTCATAGTTCCATCAAGGTCTCCGCCTCGGGACCTTGATGCCCCAATGGTACTTCATGGTTCCATCAAGGTCTCCGCCTCGGGACCTTGATGCCCCATGCTACCCCCGCAGCTCCGCCCCCACTTCCTTCTCAAACGCTTGACGGATGCGGCCCATGGCCTTCTCCACCTGCTCGTCGGTGAGGGTCTTCTCGTTGTCCTGCAAAATGAAACTGAGTGCGTAGCTCTTCTTGCCCGCGGGCAGCTTATCGCCTTCATACACATCGAAGAGGCCCACTTCGCGGAGCAGCTTGCGTTCACTTTGGAAGGCGATCCGCTCCAGTGCCGCATAGTGCACCGCGCTGTCCAACAGCAAGCTCAGGTCGCGGCGCACCGACGGGAACCTGGCCACTTCCCGGTAAGTGGTTCTCTCCTTGCGCAGCAGTTCCGCGAGCGTTTCATCCATCAGCTCCGCATACCACGCAGCCTGATCCACGTCAAAGGCTTTCCCCAGCGCTGGTTTCACTTCACCCAGTACGGCCACCACCCTTTTGCCGTGCTTCACTTCCACAGCGGCGATCAGCAAGGGATGTTCCGCTACCGCATATGTGGTGCCGCCAGCCAGCCCCAGCCGATCCATCAGCAATTCCACTTCGGCCTTTGCATCGGTGAGTTCCGTTTTGCGCGCTTTGCTGCGCCAGCTCTCAGTCCCTTGGTTGCCGGTGATCAGCAGGGCCACCCGCTCGCTTTCCACGGTGAGCCCATCCTCGTTGATGGCGTAGGTGCGGCCCTTCTCGAAGAAGCGCAGGTCGTGCTGTTGGCGGGCCAGGTTGTGCGCAGCACTTTGCAACAGCCCGAAAAGCATCGTGGGCCGCATCACGTCCAGTTCAGCGCTGAGCGGGTTCTTCAAGTGCACCAGTTCCTTTTCCTGCGCCGCAGCCAACTTCACGGTGCGCGATCCGTTCACCAGCGAAGGCGTCATCACCTCACGGAATCCGCGTGCGGCCAAATGCCGGGCGAGGCGTTGCCGGAAACCTTCATCCGTGGTATCCGGTTGCTGCACGGCGGGCACCATCAAGCGCTCCGGGATGGGTACTTGGTCGAAGCCATGGATGCGCAGCACTTCCTCCACCAGGTCGGCTTCGCGCAATACGTCCACGCGGTAAGGCGGCACGTGTACGCGGATGCTGTGTGCCGTGCGATCGTTGATACGGCAATCGAGAAATTCAAGGATCTGCACAACATCATCCGGGGCGATGGCCATCCCGCAAAGGCGGTCCACCGTCGCGAATTGCAATTCCACTTCGGCCCAGGGGCGGGGCTGCGCAATGTCCGTGATGGCCGAGCTGATGCGCGCCCCGGCCACTTCCTTCAGCAGCATGGCCGCGCGTTTCAGCGCATGCACGGTGATCTCCGGGTCGACGCCGCGCTCGAAGCGGAACGAAGCATCTGTGTTCAAGCCATGCCTGCGCGCGGTGCGGCGGATGGTGACGGCATCGAAGCAGGCGCTTTCCAGGAAGATGGCCTTTGTGTTTTCGGATACGCCGCTGTGGGCCCCTCCGTACACACCGGCAAGGCAGGCACCCTGCTCTGCATCCGCGATGAGCAGGTCTTCCGTGCTGAGGGCAAGGTCCTTCTGGTCCAAGGTGACGAGGTGTTCGCCTGCGCGCGCCTTCCGGACAATGATCTTCCCACCCCCCAATTTGTCGGCATCGAAGGCATGGAGCGGTTGCCCCAGCTCATGTTGCACGAAGTTGGTGACGTCCACCACATTATTGATGGGCCTGAGGCCGACGCTTTTCAATCGCCCCTGCAACCAAGCCGGCGAGGGGCCGATGGTGAGCCCGGTAAGGGTAAGCCCGGCATAGCGCGGTGCAGCCTCCGGGGCTTGCACATCCACCGGAATGGTGCGCTTGTCATCATCTTGCCTGAAGCCGTCCACCGAAGGCAGCACCACCTTGTGTTTACTGCCTGTGCGGTGGTTCAACGCGGCGATGAGGTCACGCGCCACACCCCAATGGCCCAAGGCATCGGACCGGTTGGGCGTGAGGCCGATCTCAAGGATATGGTCTGCTTTCAATTGCAGTTGTTGCGCGGCCGGTGTTCCCACGGCTGCGGAAGCGTCCAGCACCATGATGCCCGCATGGTCGGTGCCCAAGCCCAGCTCATCGGCGGCGCAGATCATGCCGTGGCTCTCCACCCCGCGGATCTTGGCCTTCTTGATGGTGAATGGTACTCCGCCCATGGGATGCAGCGTGGCGCCCACGGTGGCCACCAGCACCTTCTGTCCGGCGGCCACATTGGGCGCGCCGCACACGATCTGCGACGGGGCTTCCGCCCCGATGTCCACTGAACAAACATGCAGGCGGTCGGCATCAGGGTGCTTTGTGCAGGAAAGCACCTCCCCCACCACCACGCCGGCAAGCATGCCCGGCACTGCTTCGGCGAGCTCCACGCCTTCCACCTCCAGGCCTGTGCTGGTAAGGATGTCCGCCGCTTGTTGCGGCGACAGGTTCTTCACGTCGATCAGCGAGCTGAGCCAATTCCAGGAGATGCGCATGCATGGTCCGCCCTTTGGCGGGCAGGCCGCGAAAGTAGCCATGGCAGTGCGCCCCGGGTATTGCTGCGAGGCATCGCCATTATCTTCGACCCGACCCATGGACCCCAAAAAGAACACGCTCCTGAACGGCGGCTTGTACCTGTTGGCCTTGATCGGCACCTGTGTGGCGCAGTTAAAGGGCCTGCATGTGCTGGAGTTCATCTGCAAGCCATTGTTGATGATCATCCTCTCATCCTGGTTCTTCTTCAACAGCCGCCGTTTGGGCGACCGCTTCACGCTGCTGGTGCAGGCAGGGCTGTTCTTTAGCCTGATCGGCGATGTTGTGCTGATGTTCACCTATTGGGATGACTTCAATTTTTTGGTCGGTCTCGGGGCTTTTTTCCTGGCCCAGCTTTGCTATGCATTTGCGTTCGCACAGAACATTGCCGACGTGGGGGGTGGCCTGGACGGGGTCCTGGTATCCGTGTTGATCGGCTTCGCCATCGGCACCTACGCGTTTTTCTTCAGCTGGGACCTGATGCCCCGCCTGGAGGAAGGCTTGGGTGTACCTGTCGGGGCCTATGTGGTGGCGCTTGCATTGATGGGGATCCTGGCTGCTTTCCGCTATAGGCGCACCTATCCGCGCAGTTTTTGGTTGGTGCTCATCGGTTCCCTGTTGTTCATCCTTTCGGACAGTGCGCTGGCCTGGGACCGCTTTCGCTCCCCCTTGAAATGGGCCCCGTTCTGGATCATGGTCCCCTACGGGATCGCGCAGTTCATGATCGCCGCCGGTGCCCTTGCGCACGTGCTGGACCCGGACAACCTGCGCAGGCGGGAGGCCCTGACCACCTGAGCGGGCGCCGCAGATCAGCCGATCCGTCCCCACACCGCCTTGTCCTTCATTTGTTCCCGCAGTGCGGCGGCGATGGGTGCGTTCCGGGGATCGAGCAGGCCCGGATCCCCGTCCAGCAACCGCTGTGCAGTGAGCCGGGCCTGTTGGAGCATGTCCGCGTCCTCTACCAGGTCCGCAAGATGCAACTGGGGAATGCCGCTTTGCTGTGTGCCCATCAGGTCACCCGGGCCCCGCAGGCGAAGGTCCACCTCGCTGATCTCGAACCCGTCCTGCGTGCGTACCATGGTGTTGATGCGCGTACGGCTGTCGTTGCCCAACTTGTCCCCGGTCATCAGGATGCAATAGCTGTGCTCCGCCCCGCGGCCCACGCGTCCGCGCAATTGGTGCAGTTGCGAAAGGCCGAAGCGTTCCGCGTTCTCCACCACCATCACGCTGGCATTGGGCACGTCCACGCCCACTTCGATCACCGTGGTGGCCACCAGCACGTTGGTTTCGCCCTTTGCAAAGCGCGCCATCTCGAAGTCCTTCACTTCCGGCGTCATGCGTCCATGCACGATGCCTACCGCGTATTTCGGCAATGGGAAGCGCCGCGACAGGCTTTCGTAGCCGTCGGTCACGTCCTTCAGGTCGCTCTTCCCGCTCTCCTCGATCAGCGGATAGACCACGTACACCTGCCTCCCTTTTTCGATCTCCGATTCCAGGAACCCGAAGACCGCGTTGCGTGAACTGTCGTAGCGGTGCACGGTCTTGATGGGTTTTCGCCCTGGCGGCAGTTCATCGATCACGCTCACGTCCAGGTCGCCGTACAGCGTCATGGCCAAGGTGCGCGGAATGGGCGTGGCGGTCATCACCAGCACGTGCGGCGGCACTTTTGCCTTGGCTTGCATGCGTGCGCGCTGGGCCACCCCGAACCGGTGCTGCTCATCGATCACCACTAGGCCGAGGTTATGGAATGCTACGCGATCCTCCAGCAATGCGTGCGTACCCACGAGGATGTGCACTTCGCCAACATGCAACGCCTTGAGCAGGCCATTCCGCTCGGCCGCCTTGGTGCTTCCGGTAAGCAGGCGCACCACCACGGGCAGTCCTTCCAGGAAGCGGGAGATGCTTTTGAAGTGCTGCTGGGCCAGGATCTCGGTGGGCGCCGAATCATTAAACTAAAAGTCATTGTCCAGGGCGATCAACATGCTGAGCAGCGCCACTAAGGTCTTTCCGCTGCCCACGTCGCCCTGCAGCAGCCGGTTCATCTGCCTGCCGGTGCCCATGTCCTTGCGGATCTCCTTCACCACGCGCTTCTGCGCGCCGGTAAGCTCGAAGGGCAGATGGTTGGTGTAGAACGAATTGAAGTGTGCCCCAACATGGGCGAAGACGTTTCCCCTTGCATCGAGCTGCATCAGTTGCTTTTGCTTGAGCAGCTGCAGTTGGTTGAAGAACAGCTCCTCGAACTTCAGGCGGTGCACGGCCATGTCCAACCGGTCCTGGGCCTGCGGGAAATGCACCTCCATCACCGCTTCTTCCCTGCCAATGCCGCCCAGCTGGTCCACCAGGTCACGGCCCAAGGTTTCCGGCAATGCCCCTTTCAATTGGGGGAGCAGCACCTGCACCAGCTTGCCCATGCCACGGCTGTTCAAGCCCTTGGCAGCGGCCTTTTCCGTGGTGCTGTACACGGGTTGCAAGGGCGTGGCCGATCCCTGGTCCCACGTGGTGGCCGCCTCGATCTCCGGGTGCGCCAGGTTGAACTTGTCGCGGAACAGGCCGGGCTTGCCGTAGACAATGTATTCCACGCCGTCCTTCAACACAGGTTGCAACCAGCGCAGGCCCCTGAACCAGACCAGCTCGATGCTGCCGGTGGCGTCCACCAGTTCCGCGGTAAGCCTTCGGGCCTGTTTTTCACCCACCATGCGCACCCTCTTCAGGATGCCTCGCAATTGCACCGGGGCACCTTCCTCCGTGATCCCGCTTATGCTGTTGAAGCGCGTGCGGTCCACATAACGGAAAGGGTAATGCAACAACAGGTCGCCATACGTGCCGATGCCCAATTCCTTGCGCAGCAGATCTCCCCGCTGCGGCCCCACGCCCTTGAGGTATTCGATCGGGGTTTCCAGCACGTCCGGCATGGCCCGAAAATAGGTTTGGAAATTGGGAGGGGGAGAGGGTGCGAGGGGGAGAGGCAAGCCTAACGCAGCCAATGGTGCAAGTGCGGCTCACAAAACGCCCGGAACCAAACGCGCCACGCCCTTCATCACCTGCGGATATTCGGGGTGTAGCGCTGTAAGGCGCTTTTCCTCGTGGCGGATCTTCAGCACCAGGTCATCCGCTACGGCGGCCAGTGCCCCCCAACGCCAGACCGAAGGAGCTCCTACCGCAACGGCAATTCCGCAGAGCAGCACACTGAGGTACATCGGATGGCGCACCAGCCGGTAGATGCCGCGCTTGGAAAGCGAATTGCCTTGGCGCGGTGCCGGCATCACGGTGAGGTTGTTGTTCCCCAGGGAAAGAGCGGCGATGAGAAAAACGATGATGCCGCTTGCGAACAGCAGCCAGCCCCACCATGGAAGCATCCAGCTACCTCCGAACACCAGCACGGCGATGCCTGCGAACTGTACGAGCACCAACAAACCGCCCAGGCGATCAACGCGTTGGGCGGGCATGGATCAGATGGATGCGGCACCCAGCATCAGCACGGGTTCCTCCAGCATGCCTTTCAGCGTTTGCAGGAATGCCGACCCGGTGGCTCCGTCCACTACGCGATGGTCGCAGCTCAAGGTGAGCTTCATTATGTGGCCCGGCACCACGATGCCATTCTTCACCACGGGCGTGTCCGCAATGGCGCCCACGGCGAGGATGCACGCATCCAGTGGATTGATGATGGCCGTGAACTCTTCGATGCCGAACATGCCGAGGTTGCTTATGGTGAAGGTGTTGCCTTCCCATTCCTGCGGCTGCAACTTTTTATTCTTGGCCCGTGTGGCATAATCACGCACCTCACTACCGATGGTGCGCAGGGGCTTGGTGTCCGCAAAGCGCACCACGGGCACCAACAGCCCTTCATCCACCGCCACGGCCACGCCAATGTGGATGTGCTCGTTGTAGCGGATGCGGTCGCCCAGCCAGCTGCTGTTCACCTTGGGGTGCTGGCGCAACGCCATGGAAGCGGCCTTGATCACCAGGTCATTGAAGCTGATCTTGTCCGGGGCAACTGCCTTGTTGATGGCCTCGCGCACGCCCATGCACGCGGACATATCCACGGCGATGGTGAGGTAGAAGTGCGGTGCACTGAACTTGCTTTCGGCCAGGCGCTTCGCGATGGTCTTGCGCATTTGGCTCACCGGCACTTCGGTGAAGGCCTCCACCTGCGCCATCTGCGGGGCTGAACCTCCCGCGAGATAGCTTTCGATGTCCTGCTTCACAATGCGGCCCTCATCGCCGGTGCCTCGCACGCGGGCTATGTCGATGCCGCGCTCTTCGGCCAAGCGCTTGGCCAACGGGCTGGCCTTGACGCGGCCATTTTCCGGTGCGGCATCCATCATGGTGCTGCGGATGGCGGCAAATGCGGGCGAGGGCTTGTGCGGTACCGTGGCCAAGGCCGGCGCTTCCTTCGTCCCTGCCGCTGCATCGCTCTTCTCTTCTTTCACCTCCTTCACCTCCTTCACTTCCTTCACTTCCTTCACCACGTTCACCTCCTTCCCCTTCTCCGCATCCTTCAACAATCCACTGATGTCCTCCCCCTGCTTCCCGATGATCGCCAGCAGTGAATCCACGGGTGCGGCCTTGCCTGCGGGCACGCCGATGTGCAGCAGCACACCATCGTAATAGCTCTCAAATTCCATTGTGGCCTTGTCGGTCTCAATGTCCGCCAAGATCTCGCCGCTTTTCACCGGATCGCCAACTTTCTTGTGCCAGACGGACACCACCCCTTCGGTCATGGTGTCGCTCAAGTGCGGCATGTTGATCACTTCTGCCATGTTCAGTCCTTGATGAACGGATAGTCCTTCTCTTTGTACACGTCGATGTAAAGCTCATCCAGCGGCGGCAACGGGCTTTCCTCGGCGAATTTCACGGCATCCTCCACTTCCTGTTTCACGTCCGCGTCCATTTTTTCCAATTCGGCTTCCGTGGCCCACTGGTTCGTGGTCAGCTTGCCCTTCACATCTTCCAGCGGGTCCTGGCGCTTGTATTCCTCCACTTCCTCCTTGGTGCGGTACTTGGCGGGGTCGCTCATGCTGTGGCCCCGGTACCGGTAGGTCTTTATCTCCAGCAGGAAGGGGCCCTCACCGGCCCGCACATGGGAGGCCGCATCGGCAAATGCCTCGTGCACATCCTCGCAGCGCATGCCGTTCACCGGCGCTCCGGGCATGGCGTAACTGAGGCCCAACTTGTACATTTCATGCACGTTGCTGGTACGCTCCACGCTGGTGCCCATGGCGTAGTCATTGTTCTCGATCACGAACACCACGCGCAGCTTCCAGGTCATGGCCATGTTGAAGGTTTCATGCAGGATGCCTTGGCGCGCCGCACCATCGCCCATGAAGCAATACGTGACCTGGTCCCCTCCCCGGTATTTGTCCGCGAAGGCGATGCCCGCGCCGATGGCGATCTGCGCACCCACGATGCCGTGGCCGCCGAACAGGTTGCGCGCCTTGTCGAAGAAGTGCATGCTCCCGCCCTTGCCTTTGCTGCTGCCGGTGATGCGGCCATAAAGCTCGGCCATCACTTCCTTGGCCGGGGTGCCCAGCATCAGGGGATGCGCGTGGTCCCGGTAGGCGGTGATGATGCGGTCGCCTTTGCGCATGGCGGTGGAAAGCCCCGCCAGGATGGCCTCCTGGCCGATGTAGAGGTGGCAGAAGCCGCCGAATTTCTGCTGGGTGTACAACTGGCCCGCTTTCTCCTCGAAACGGCGCATCAGCAGCATTTCCTTGTACCACCGGAGGTAGGTGTCCTTGCCGAAGGGGGAACTACCGGCTGGTGCCTTGCGGGACTTTGTGGCGTTGCTTGCAATGGTCTTGCTCATGGAGCGGTAAGATGGCGCACAAAGATAGCCAGCGGTCAACGGGCCTTGCTTTTCCGCAGCTGGCTGCTGTCGAAGGAAAGGGGCAGCAGTGTTTCGGCGCTGAAGGTTTCCACCACGGGCCCGCGCACGATGCCCAGCAGCAGCCGCATCGGCCCACCCTGGCGGCGCTCCTGTTCCACCAGCGCCTGCCTGCAGATGCCGCAGGGGGTCACCGGTCTTGTGCCGCGCACTTGGGGCACCACCACGGCAATGCTTTCCACTACACCCTTGGGCAGCACGGCCATGGCCGCGTGCAGGGCGGTGCGCTCCGCGCAGGTCCCTGCGGGGAAACTGGCGTTCTCCTGGTTGCTGCCGGGGATGATCTCGCCGCTGTCCATGCGGACAGCCGCGCCCACCTTGAACTTCGAGTAGGGCGCGTAGGCATTTCGCGCGGCCTTGGCCGCAAGTTCCAACAGTTCCCTGTCTTCGGCGGGAAGCCCCCCCCAGGAGGCATGGTGCATATAATGCAGTGCGATCTTGCGCGTGTTGGCCATGCTTGCGATAAGAGCGCCGAAGGTAAAGGTGGCAACGGCATTCCATCGGCGTTGCCCGCATCTCCTTAGCTTGCCGCACCTTTCCAGATGTTGCCCCGGTCACTCTTGCAGGCGTTTGCGCCCATCAGTCTCCATGAGATGGATGACGTGGCGCTCCAGTTCCGCATGGACACCAAGTACATGTTCAACGCAGGGAAACTGGAGGACCTGCTCCAACACCTGCACGACGGCTACCGGCTGCTGGAAGTGGCCGGCATGCGCGGAGTGGACTATGCAACAAGGTATTACGACACGGCCGGCCTGAAGCACTATTTCGACCACCACAACGGGCGCAGCTTCCGGAGCAAGGTGCGGGCCAGGTGTTACGGCAGCGGCGGCTTGTGCGTGCTGGAAGTGAAGCGCCGCACCGGTCGCGGTGGCACGGACAAGCGCCGAACCCCGCTGGCCACGATGCCCATGGGCCTGGATCGGGGCCAACAGGCGTTCGCCGCGTTGCACTCGGGCTGCAACGAACCACTGGCCCCGGTGCTGGACAATGCCTTCCACCGGCTCACGCTGGTGCACCGCGAGCGGCTCGAACGGCTCACCATCGACACGCAGATCACCTTCATGCGCAACGGCCGGGAAGCGGCACTGCCTGGCTTGGTGGTGGCCGAGCTCAAGGAAGGCCGCACCGGGCACGGTTCGCCCTTTGCGGCGGCCATGCGGCAGTGGGCGGTGGCCCCGGCCTCGTTCAGCAAGTATTGCATCGGCACCGCGCTGACCAACCCGGCACTCAAGCGCAACATGTTCAAACCCGTATTGATCCAGGCCGCACGGGCCGCAAACCAACTCCGCGCATGAAGATCTTCGGCATGAACCTCTTCCATGAGGACCTTTGGGAATTGGTGTTCAAGTTCGGCCTGGATGCCATTGTGGTGTTCATCCTGGTCCGCCTTATTTACTATCCGGTCCACCGCAAGAAGGAGAACCTGTTCACCTACTTCGTCTTCAATTTCCTCATCTTCTTCCTCTGCATCCTGATGAACAATGTGAAGCTCAGCATGGGCTTCGGCTTCGGGCTCTTTGCCGTGTTCAGCATCATCCGCTACCGTACGGAACAATTGGAGGTGAAGGACATGACGTACCTCTTCGCAGTGATCTGCATTGCGGTGATCAACGCCTTGGCGGGAAAGAAGATCAGCCTTGCGGAATTGATCTTCACCAATGCCATGATCCTGGTCCTCGTTTTTGTCCTGGAGCAGGTCTGGCTCACACGGCATGAGGCCATGCGCCAGCTGATCTATGAGCGCATCGACCTGATCAAGCCGGCCAGAAGGGAGGAGCTGTATGCGGACCTGCGGGAACGCCTGGGCATCCAGGTAAGCCGGGTGGAGATCGGCCGCATTGACCTGCTCCGGGATACGGCCTTGCTGCGCGTGTTCTATTTCGAGGACGAGCAGGACCACCCGAATTTCACCGCAAGCATTGCGGACGACGGGGACGATTGAAGAGTGTTCCCCCGAGTTCGCAGGAACAGGGCCCCCAGGCTAACTGGAGCCTTCCGCCACAAGCAGCACCACGGCATAGGCACACACGCCTTCGCCGCGCCCGGTGAAGCCCATCTTCTCATTGGTTTTGGCCTTCACGGACACGGCGTCCATTGGCACATCCAGCAGCTTGGCGATGGCTTCGCGCATGGCATCCACATGCGGCCGTAGCTTGGGCTGCTCCAGGACCACCGTGCAATCCAGGTTACCCACGGCCCATTCCTTCGCGCGCACCAAGTCGACCACATGTTTCAACAGCAGGCTGCTGTCCGCATCCTTCCACCGCGGGTCGGTGTCCGGGAAGTGCATGCCGATATCGCCCATGGCGGCGGCACCCAGGATGGCATCGGTGATCGCATGCAGCAGTGCGTCGGCATCGCTGTGGCCTGCACCGCCCCTGGGGTGCGGGATGTGGACACCCCCGAGCATGAACGGCCGGCCATCCACCAACCGGTGGGAATCGTAGCCGAAGCCGGTACGGACCTTCATTCCGAAACGTCGGCCTTCTTCTTCGCCTTGCCGTCAAAATTGAAACCGAGCGTGAACCGCAGCGTGTTGGCCAAGGGGCTGCGCTGGGTGTTTGCGATCAAGTAGCTGAAGTCCAGCGAGAAAATGCTGTACCTCACGCCCAAGCCCATGGTGAAGTATTTACGATTGCCCTTGGTGGCGGCCTCCCAGAAGTACCCGGTGCGGAAGGCGAACTGCTTGGCGTACCAGTACTCCAAGCCTCCACCGTAATAGATCTCGCGCAGCTCTTCCTTCAACTGACTGGCCGGCTCCACGTGCTGCACGCCTTGCGCATCGGTGTACACATTCCCCGGGGCGTCGCTGAAGGACCCGAAAATGCCGGAGGCCACACCGCGGTTAGGGTCCTTGCCGCTGAACACCACGTAATTGCCGTCCGCGTCCAGCACGTTCACCGGTGCACCGGTGTTGGGGTCCGGCTCGGTTTTGTACACGGGCGGGGTGGGCACCAGCAATTTGTTCACGTCGGCATTGAAGGTGATGGAGTTGTACTGGTCAATGTCAACGGTAAGCGCAGGGCCCAGGCGCAGGTTGATGGGCAGGTAGTCCACGCGGGAAGTCTCGCTGTAGGACATGCGGTTGCCGATGTTTGAAACATCGAGGCCGAATGCCAACGTGGATTTCTTGTCCGCAATGGTCAAGTCCTTGTTCTGGTAGAAAAAGGAAACGTCCGCCGCCACGGCTTGGCCCGCCTTGGTGTTGGCACCGCTGACGTTCAGCCCACCCGTGAGATTGCTGTTGATGTAGCGCAGTGAAATACCCCCTGCGAACCTGCGGGGAGCCGCAATGGTCCCCGCCAACCGTGCCAGGTTGAAAAGGGCGGCTCCCCCCGCCATTCTGGTCGGTGAAGGTGATACTGCCCAGGTTGAAGTAGCGCAGGGAGCCGCCCAAGGCACTGCGTTTGTTTAGCTTCTTGTAGCCCGCGAGGTAGGCCAGGCTCATGTCCGGCACCAGGTTTCGCAGCCAGGGCGACACAGAAATGCGGAACTCCCCCTGGTTCTCGGCAAATGCGAGCTTGCTGGGGTTCCAGTGCAGGGCATTCGCGTCCGGCGGAAGTGCCACACCAGCATCACCCATGCCCCCGGATCGGGAGTCGGGGCCGATCATCAGGAATGGTACCGCAGTGGTGATCGTATTGAGGCGGGGGCCGCACTCCTGGCCACTGATCTCACTGATGCAACCGGTGTTGACCTGGGCGCTGAGGCCGGCACTGAGGGTGGCCGCACAAATGGCGGCGGCCTGACGGGAAACGGGGCTCATGGAGGGGCGTTCGGCTGAAAGGGCGGCAAATATACGCGGCAACAGGGGGCTTATTGCCCGTCAACGGTGGCGATGCTCAAGCGGTACACGTAAACCCCGCGGCCGGTCTTGTCGCCCTGGTCATCAAGTCCGTCCCACGGCATGGGTTCCGATCGGAAACCGTCGCATTCCAACCGCCGGTTCAGGGTCTTCACCAAGCGCCCGCCCACGGTAAATATCTGGACTTGGCAATCCAGCGTGGTACAGGGGCGGTTGTGCTCAAAATAGAAATCCGTGCGGGTGGTGAACGGATTGGGGTAGTTCAGTACGTGGGCCAATGCAAGTTCCGCCGTGGGCGCCACCACGAAATCCGTGCTTCGGCTGCTGCTGTTGTTGTACACGTCCCATGCCTTCATGTCAAGCGTATGGTGTCCCGTGGCCAGGTTGGTCAACTTGTAGCGGACCTGCCCGCTCTTGTACGTGTCCTTGTCCGCCTGGTACCAATCGTTCAGCACGATCGCGTTCTCCGTATTGGCATCGATCACGGCGGCCAGGTCATGGCCGATGCTGTTGCCCAAGGTGTTGATCCCGCTGTTGTCATACAGTTTGGCGAACAACACGGGCGATTCATCCGTGATCCCGCCGGGCACGAAGCTCTCGTCATTCATGAACAGTTGGATTTGCGGGCCTGTGGCATCCGCCGTGGCATTGTTGTCCGTTCCGCCCACCAGCGGGTCGTTGGTATAGCCGCAGGCATTGGATGACAAACTTTCCGCGTAGATTGAAACGCGGCCGGAATCCACGCGGTAATCGATGTCCTTGGGCACCACGAACGTGAATTGGAAATGCCCTCCCGTCACCGTGACGCGGCCCCGGTAAATGATATTCTTCCGCACGTTGAAATGGAACGGGGCCGCTCCTGGGCCAGGGTCGTTCACCAACGTGGCCACGGCCGTCGCCTTGTCATAAACGGTGGGGATCACCGTACCGTCAAAATCGGGGAGCAACTCTCCGGAAGGGCCATTCACCGTTCCACTGATCCGGACGGTGGACAGTGCCTTGATGGTGTCCATCGGGTTGCCCAACGTATCCGTGATGGCCGTGATCTTCGCGGAATTGCGGGCCATGGCCAAGCGCATGGAGGGATCGCCCAACAGGGCGAAGATCCGGTGGTTCGTGCTGGTGGTGCCCGAAGGGGTAGCGGCCACTTTGGTGCGGCGGTAGATATCGCCCAACCGCTGTGCCCGCCCCTGCTCGTCGATGGGCTTGAAGACAAAATCGTAGAAGTCGTTGGATATCGCTTGGTTCTGGGTGACGAAGGCGATGCGGGTGGTGGTCATCAGCCCGATGCCGCCGCCATTGGGGTTCAGGAAAACATTCTCGCCCGCGGAAGTGCGCACCGGGTCGTCCCAGCGTGAGAACTCACACGTGGCCGTCATGAACAGGGGCAGTCGGTCAAAATTCGTCCACCCCAGGATGGTCGCATTGTCCAGCACGCGCTCATGTGCCCAGCCCACCTCGCCGCCATGGCCTACATAGTTCACCAACAGTGTGCCCCGCTGCACACGGTCCCGCAGGTCCTTCTCCGCATCCGGGTACCGCTGCCCTCCTGGGGTACTGTACTGGACATAGGCGTCCAAATAGATCTTGTTGATGTTCAGGCAGGGTGATTCCGCTTCCACGCGCATGGCCAGCTCATCGCTGTTGTGCATGTGGATGTCCCCTTCAAAGTTCGCCCCGTTCTGGTCGTCCGCGCAGAACAGCACGCTGTTGCGCCAATCCGCCGCACCGTCACTCCCTCCGGTTGTGCAGGATGCCGCGTTCGTGCCGGCCAGGGCAAGCTTGTCGTAGTTCAACAGTTTGTTCACCACCGCGGTTGCCTGGGCAGGGCTGCTAACGGGGAAGCGCCCCACTCCCATGTCCACCAGGTCATTGCTTGCCTCGCCCTCATTTTCGTCCAAGGTCACGAAGTAGTCATCCGAAGTGTACGAAGCCGTGTAGGACCATGAATTGTAGCTCTCATAGGTTGGGATCAGGTTTTGGTTGGACGGGTTCAGGGAGACATTGTTGTAGGACCCGTCCCCAAAGAGCAGCAGATAGCGCGGCAACAAGGTGCTGTCGCTCCCGGCACGCTCGTACAGCATCTTCATGTAGCGCTTGATGGCGGTGGCATCGCGCTGGCCGGAGGAAAACTCGTTGAACACCTGCTGGGGCGTGACCACCACCACGGACAGGCCTTCGTCCGACCGGCGCTGGGCCAACCTGTTGGCATCGGCCATGAATTGGGGCGGACAGATGATCACCAGGTCCGTGGGCAGCGGGGTGGCGTGCAGGTCCTGGGCAGGCACCCTGCCCACCGCCACCGGCTGCAGCAGCCCGGGGCCCTTGAATGCGATGAACTGGCGGAGGCTGTCAGTGGCCACCATGAAACTTTTCTGGCTTCCATTGTCCGTGGTCTGCACTGCGCGCACGTCGGTGGGTGCGGTGATCTCCCAGATGTGTTGCACGGAGGCGGCCTGGCCCAACGTGAAATTCCCGACGCGCCCGGGTCCCACGGTGGTCAGGTCCCGGAAGGCCATCTGGTCCCCGGTCATCACCAGGTCCCGGCGGGCATTGACCTCCAGGAAGTTCATGTAGCCCAACGCGGTGACCGGGTCATTCTTGACATAAGTGACCGAGATCGGCAAATTGCTCCCGGAAGCGGGAATGTTCATCAAGGTGCTCACGTATTTGGCATAGTCGGCGGTTTCACCCGTTCCCACGGGCAACACGTTGACGTTTTGCGTCACCCCGCCGGCCAGCACCGTGAATGAACTGCTGCTTCCCAGTGTGCGGCCAAGCAGGTCCACTTGCAGCCGAACGGTGTCCGCCGCATGCAGGTTGGGCAGGCTGAAATTGTAGTTGTACGTGGTCACTTGGTCAAAAATGTCACTGAACATGGTCCTGCCGGATTTGATCAGGTTGATGCCGTCATTGTCAATGGCCTGCCGGTCATTGAACACCGTGACTTGGTCCGAGGCCGGACCGGGGCTCAGCTGTGCCGCAGCGATCCGTTTCGGGGCATCCGTGCCGATCCCCACGAAGTAACTGGCGGAATCCGAGTACACGTTCTTCACGTGGTTGAAGCGTTTCCCGTCGGCGCTCATTACCCATCGCTGGGCACCCGTTGCATAAAACAGCACCCGGTCGCCAGGTCCGAATTGGCCGTCACCGCCATCCTCCACCGCGACGGCGTTCAGGAGCACGTCCGTGGGTTGGAACGGTGAATTGGTGAAGGGCAACATGCCCGCGTGATTGCCATAGACATTGATGGCATCCGATTGGAGGTTGGACATGTTCACGCCCAATTGCTGGAGGAAGGCATAGGTTAATTCATAAACGCCGTCCTTGGCCACGGTGAACCGGTACCAATCGCCGGTGGCAAGCTTGGAATGGTCCGGGTAGTTGGCCGACCGGGATCCCCCGTGCTGGCCGTGCTCCTCCACCAGGGCCAGCCTGTAATTCAAGAGCCGTTCCACCTGACCGGTGGCAGGATTTCGGCGGTAGGGCTCGATGTCCACCAAGGCCATGGGGCGCTTGCGGCTCGTGCCCACGGTGACATGGATCACAGGTTCGCTGCCGGGCTGGCCCAACCCGGGCAGGGCCGCCAACTGGGCCGCATCAAGTGTTGCCCAACTCGCGTTGGCCAAGTGTGCACTGATGCCCGTGGTGCCCATGGACAAGGTGCGGACTTCATGGATCAGGGGCAAATTGTCCCGGTTGGGGTCAAACACGGCCTTCGCCCACCAAGGAGGCAAGGAATCCATTTGCGGGGCGCTACTCCGGTCCTGGGCTGCCGGTCGGGCCGCAACCGCATCACTCCGGTGCACACCAAGGCCAGGAGAGCGTGTTGGTTGCGCGCTGGCGGACAGGGTGAGCAGAAGGACCGTGGGACCAAGAAGGGCTCGCATATGTTAACGTGGAGGGGATGAGTTTGCTGATCGGAGCGAAAGTATAACTTCGGCCCGCCCTGCATTGGGCCATCGATGAACGACCCCAACGCCCGATTATTGCAAGGGCAATAACAACGAACTCCGGTGCGATACGTATACTTGGCGGTCCTAAAAGCAAAGAACGATCGTGTAGCATGAGCATATGGTCCGGCAGAAGTGTCGCCCTGGGGCTGGTCTTGAGCCTTGTGGGGGCGTTGTCCGCGCTTGCGCAGGACCCTCAGTTCACGCAATTTTACGCGAACCCCTTGTACCTGAACCCGGCCTTTGCGGGCACCGCACGTTGCCCCCGGGCCGTGCTCAACTACCGAAACCAGTGGCCGGCGCTTACCGGCACGTTCGTCACCACCAGCGCCAGCTATGACCAGGACGTGCGCGGCATCATGGGCGGCTTGGGCTTGCTGGTCACAAGTGACCAGGCCGGCAAGGGAACGCTCAACACCACCACCGTCAGCGGCATTTACTCGTACACCCAAGCCATCAGCCGCAAGTTCTCCATCAAGGCAGGCTTCCAAGCCACCTATTTCCAGAAATCACTGGATTGGAACAAGCTCACTTTCGGGGACATGATCGATCCCCGGCGGGGCTTCATTTATGCCACCAACGACGTGCCGCGCGGGGGTAGCGTGGGCAATGCCGATTTCTCGGCCGGTTTCCTGGGCTACACCGATATCTTCTTCGTCGGCTTTGCGGCGCACCACCTCACCGAACCAAATGAGTCGCTGATCGTAGGAACGAGCAAGATGCCCATGAAGCTCACCGCGCATGCCGGTGCCGCCATCCCCTTGGGCATGCGGGGCAAGTACGGGCAGCCCAAGACCAAGCTTTCGCCCAACATACTTTACCAGCAGCAAGCAGCGTTCCGCCAATTGAACATCGGCATGTACGTGGACCATGGCCCCATCATGGCCGGTGTTTGGTACCGGAGCAAGGATGCATTCATCGCCTTGATCGGATTCCACACGGACCACATCAAGTTCGGCTACAGCTATGATGTCACAACCAGCAAGCTCACCACCGCCACCGCAGGCTCGCATGAAGTGAGCCTCACCCTGCAATTCGACTGCAAGAAGAAACGCCGCCGGGTACGTACAGTGCCCTGCCCCACGTTCTAAGCAAAGGAAAAGGAACCAGCCACGACCGCCATGAACACGATCAACCTGACAAGGAACTTGGGCCTGCTGGCCTGTTCGGCACTCCTGTTCAGTAGCTGCCGTTTCGAACAGAGTTCCGCCACCGGTTGGAACTACAATGATTCCCGCAACGGGGGATTTGAAAAAGCCCCCTTCGAGGAACAGGAAACCGGCCCGGGGCTGATCTTGGTGGAAGGCGGCCAGTTTACCATGGGCCGCGTGGTGGACGACCTGACCCACGATTGG
>CALMYC010000074.1 GCA_937873385.1 uncultured Flavobacteriales bacterium
TGAACCATACCCCTTGCACCGGCAGGGCTCCCGAGCAGCTCGTCGGGGCATCCACCGTGGCGCATACGTTGGTGTAGGTGGCCGTGGTGCCGCTGCCGTCAGCCACTGTGTTGCCGAGGGTTGTGGCATTCGCGCACACATCGTTCACAGGAGGTGCGCAAACAGGTCCGCAAATAACGCTCAGCGTATATGCACCTGCTTCGGCACCGGCACCCATCACAGCGATCCAGTATGAGTTGCCGGTGGTGGTATTGAAGGTAACCTGGCTGGAACCGCCGGAGCAACCTTGGGAATCATCATTCAAGGCCAAGCAGCTCAGGTTGTTGCAATCAGCCCCGCTGAACACAGAGATCCGGGTGTCAAAGTCAGCGGCCCCGCATGTGCTCAAAGTGATGGCTTGGTCGGATGTTGCCGTGTACACGAACCACTCCGTTCCACCCGTGCTCGCGGTGCCATTGAAGGGGCAGGCACCTGTGGGCAAGTGGTGCCCAAGGCCGGTGGTAAGGCCTGGATAGTCCATGTCACACGCGATCGGGTTGGCGTTGCAGGCCAGGTCGGGGTGGTAGCTGCACTGGACGGTCCAGCTGAAGCAGTACGTTATTGACGGATCGGAGGTCAATGTCATGAACAGGTCGGAACCCGTTGCCGTGACCGACACCCCGGCCAAATTGATCGTGGAAGTGGGGTTCTGGTACAGAATGGGTGCGGTGGCATCCGTGCCATCGTAAATGGTAAGTTGGTCCCACGTCGAGCTTTCCACTTGTCCTCCGGTAAAGGTCAACGTGAATGCGCCTGTTCCGTTGGAGTGGTAGGCCCATTGTTTGTCGTCGTTCACCGTGTAGCAATAGCTGTCGTTCAGCACAGGCCCGCCGCACTGGATCTGCGTGGGGGGCGGCGGATTGCTGACACACAGGGTGAACGGACCGGCAACGCTGCCGCGGGAATAGATCCGGACGATGTAGGTGCTTCCGGACGTAAGGCCGGTCAACGGAATTTCCGTGTTCATGGCCAACTGTCCTTGGCCCACCCACCAGCAATCCAGTTCAGCAGCGCTGCAGCTGGAGTAGAGGGCAATGCCGTAGATCTCGGCAGGCTGTTGGTGGCTCAATTGCAGGATCGCCCTGTTGCCATTGGCCACGAAGCTGTAGAAGGCGTCCACGAAGGTCACCGCGGGGTTTGCGCAGCTCGTGGTCCCGATGCCACTGTCCGTGGCGCCCAGCAAGGTGCCTTGGGTCGGGGTACAGGCACCATACGCGGAGACCGCAATGTTGGTGGCATTGGCACAGTCATCGTTCGGCAAGGGCTCAATCCCGCTCTCGCTGACGCAGACGGCGAAGTTTGCGCCATCCAGCGATACCACGCGGATGATGTAGGTATTGCCCACAACCAGCCCCGAGACCAGCGATGAATCCGGGTCGAATGCACAGCTCAGCTCCGTGCCGTTGCACCCGTCATACACCGATGCGTTGAAGGTAGTGGCGGTGCCCAGCCCCTCCACATGCACCCAATGGGCGTAGCCGGTGGCCACGAAGGAGTAGTACACTGCCGGCAGGGAAATGGCGGTGTTGATGCAGCCCGAGCCCGTCATGGGGATCACAGCGGCACCGATGGTGCTTCCGTTCACCGCATTGCACTGGCCCTGTGGGGCCACCGTCAAGGCGGAGGCCGTGCCGCAGGTTTGATTGGTCGGGGTGCAGGCGTACGTGGTGCTTACATAAGCGTCGCACAAGGGCTGAGGGCCGAAGGAAATGTGGTAGGTCACGTTCGTGCCGTTGAAGTAGGGCCCGAAGGTGTAGGTGCCCGTTCCTCCGTTCTGGGCGGGGTTTCCTTGGTTGTCCGTCACGGAAACCGCTGTGCCGTCACCCAAGCTGGTCACGTTCACGTTCACGCTGAACTGGAAGTTCCCGCAATCCGGAACAACGCTGGTGTTGGCCACCGGCGGGGCGCAAGGAGGAGGGGTCACGTTCAGGGTATAGTCTTCCACCTGCCCGAACGTGGAACTGCCGCACGGCTCCGGTTGGGGACCGTTGATGGTGTTGTCCAACCGTACGCGCATACGGGTGGTGCCGCCCAATGCCGCACTGGACATGATGAAGTTGGCGTTGATGGTGTAGTTCATCGGCG
>CALMYC010000075.1 GCA_937873385.1 uncultured Flavobacteriales bacterium
TCCGGGGATTCCTGCGTCGTTTGTGCCGATCGGACCTGGTCCGTGTTCCGTGACAGGTCCGAACGAATCAACCGTTCTCGCCGTCCTTGTTGGCCTGAACCGTGAAAACCAAATGTGTTTGCCCACTTTCCTTGTCCATAACGGAGCGGATGTTCAGGGCGTGGTACTCGTCCACAAAGGGAAGAATGGTCGCCAATTGTTGTTCCATCGAAAGGGGTTCGATGGGCAAGGTCTTGCCCGGATGATCGGGGTCAGGCTTTGCAGCCTCGATGGAGAACTGCAGGCTTCCATTGTCGCCAGTCTGGCCACTGGTGTTGCAGACCTTCAGCACGGTGCTTGAGGTCATTTTGGGGAATATGGCCAGCATCTGTTCCTCCGGGCTGAGCTTGTTGGCGTTGACTTTGGGTGGAGTTGCCTTGGAGCACGCAAGGGAGAGGGTTGTAAAAGCGACACCTGTGAAAAGGATTGCCTGGTTTTTCATGGGTTGGTCGGTTTTGTGCTATCGAAGGTAGGAACATCCGATCCGATTCCAAAACTCCCGGTGCAGCAGTGGCCTTGCAACTCTCCCATGGACTCGCCAACAAGGGCCTCCGGTAAGAGGCGGATGTTGCCGACGATAGGTCGATCAGAACATCAGAAAGTCAGATGATCAGACGATCCAGCTCCTGCAAGGTCCCCTTCAGGAGACCTTGAGGGAAAGCAGCCCAAAACGGAAAAAGCCCCTCGAAAGGAGCTTTTTTTTGCGGTCCGGACGGGACTCGAACCCGCGACCTCCGCCGTGACAGGGCGGCATTCTAACCAGCTGAACTACCGAACCGTTGGCTTCAACTTTTGGCCGAAGCGGCTGCGAAGGTAAGCTGAAGTTTGATACCGGCAAGTGAGCGGAAAAAAGTACCCAGTTGGCTGTTGACGGTGATCAGGGTAATCACGGACAACCCACCTCCGGGAACTGACAACTGACGCTCAGTACAACCTGCTCCTCTTCAGTAAAAACTGCAGCAGGATGTTCTCAAAACCTGCATTCACATCCGCTTCCACCAGCTCGATCCGGTATTGGCCGCACTTCAGCTTCAGTTCATTCCAATAGGCGGCCATGGCGGTTTTGTATGCTTCGCGCACTTCGGCCGCATGCGCCTTCACTTGGGTTCCGCTCTCCAGGTCCACGAAGGTGTAGGGGCGGTCCTCCAGGTCCAATTCCAATTCCTTTTTTCGGTCCACCACGTGGAAGAGGATCACGTCGTGCTTGTTGAAGCGCAAGTGTTGGAGGGCATCAAACAGCTCGGCGCTGCGGGCGCTGTTGTCCATCATGTCACTGAAGATCACCACCAGCGAGCGGCGATGGGTGCGTTGGGCAATATCATTCAAGGCATCTACGGCGCTGGTCTTTTGTTGCTGGGCCGGGGCATCGGCGCGGAGAAGCTCCTCCAGTTGGGCCATCAGGTGGCGCAAGTGGACCGCGTTGCTGCGCGCCTCCTCGTTGATGAGCACGCGGTCGGTGAAGACGGTCATGCCCACGGCATCGCGCTGCTTGCGCAGCAGGGCGATCAGCGCCGCGGCGGCATACACGCTGAATTCGATCTTGTTGAACTGCTTGGGCGCCTTCTCAGAGGTCTTCGGATAGTACATGCTGCTGCTGGCATCGATCACCAAGTGGCAGCGCAGGTTCGTTTCCTCTTCATAGCGTTTCACGAAGAGCTTGTCGGTGCGGGCAAAGAGCTTCCAGTCGATGTGGCGGGTGCTTTCGCCAGGGTTGTAGGCGCGGTGTTCGGCAAACTCGACGCTAAAGCCGTGGAACGGGCTTTTGTGCAGGCCGGCCAGGAATCCTTCCACCACTTGGCGGGCATGGAACTCCAGCTGGCTGAGGGCTTGGATCTGATGCTGGTCGATGGGCATGGGATGGGGACGGAAAAGAGGAAAAAGGGGAGATGAAGCGATGAAATACAGGGTGACTGCACCGGTACAAAGGTGGGGAAGAGCGCCGTTCGCCCTGCCTGACGTGCAGGCGATCAGGATGGCGTGGCATGGCAGGGCTATCGCGTCTTTACATCCATGTTCCAAAACCCGTACTCCTGGACGCCCCTCCGGGGGGGTTACCGGGGGGCGGGGGGTTCGTATTTGTATGAC
>CALMYC010000076.1 GCA_937873385.1 uncultured Flavobacteriales bacterium
ACGGACGCAGGCACCATGACCGCGGAGTCAGGCGAAGTGTGCTTCGAGAATGGCAGCGCCACCGTGGCTGCAACCTCGGACGGCAACAGTTTTGTGCCGTCAGGTTTCCTCATGGGCTACTTTCTCTCATCAGGCCCGGGCCGGACCCTGGTCGCCTTCAGTGCCTCACCCGTGTTCACCGTAACCGCACCCGGCAGCTTCCAGATCCACCCATTCGTGTACGACCCCGCCACAATTGCACCAGCCACCTTGGTGGACGGGACCACTTCCGCATTTGACGTCAGCGACCTACTCATACCTGCCGGCGGAAGCCTTTGCGGAAGCATTGACCTGTTCGGTGCGCACATCTATGCCGTGATCTGCGAAATGCCTTGTACCGCCGGGGTGGACAGCACGGTGTCCGTTTGCCTTACGGATCCCCCTTTCCAGCTCTTCAGCCTGCTTGGAGGCAACCCCTGCCCGGACGGAACCTGGACCACCGCCGCCGACCCGGTGGTGAACGGCACGTTTGATCCGGCCACCGACCCCGCCGGCACCTACTATTACACCGTGATGACCACGGGCGGCCTGGAAACCTCGATGGTGACCGTCAACGTGCTGGAATGCCCCGGATTTGGCCCAACCACGCTTGATCCCATCGGCGGAACCACGGATGTTTCCACCGGGGTGGTCTGCCCACCCGACCTCAGCAACCGGTCCGTCCTGGGCATTTGGCCGAATCCCGCTGAAGGAACGGTGTACATCACGCTGCCGTTCGCGTGTTCATCCACTGCAACGGTGGAATTATCCGACGCCATCGGTCGCACCCATGCCTTGGCATCCACCGTCAGGCGCGCGAACATCCTTACACTCGATGCATCCGGCCTGGCACCTGGCCTGTGGACATTGCGGGTCACGGACGGCAACCATTGGGCCACGGGCCGGTTCATCCGCGCAGAGAAATAAATTCCGGGCTACCCTGTTAGCTGTGCGATCCGCCAGTGCCGACCGGCACTGGCGGATTCCCTACATTGCCCACTCGGTCATGTGTTGTTCCGCTATTGCCCGTGTATGAATGAAGTTGAATGGACGTGCTGCACTTCACTGAGTTCATGCTGCTCGGTTTCGGGGTTGGGGCCATCGGCACCTTGATCGGTGCGGGGGGGGGCTTCATCCTGTTGCCCGTGTTGCTGCTGCTGTTCCCTGACAGCAGCCCGGAAGCGCTCACCAGCATTTCCCTGGCCGTGGTCTTCATCAATTCCACCTCGGGCTCCGTAGCCTACTCGCGCCTGGAACGCATCGACTATCGCTCCGGAATCGCCTTTGCCCTGGCCACGCTGCCGGGGGCCATCATCGGGGCGTATACCACCAAGTACATCCACCGCGACCAGTTCGATGTCCTGTTGGGCGTACTGCTGATGGGGATTGCGCTGTTTCTCTTCCTCAAACCCCATTACCAGACCCGTGCATTGATCACGCGCACGTACCGTGTGCTGCGCACGCTCACGGACCGCGAAGGGAACACCTACAAATGGTCGTTCAATATGGCCACCGGCATCGGGATCAGTTTCGTGGTCGGCTTTCTGTCCAGCTTGCTGGGCATCGGCGGCGGCATTATTCATGTACCGGTGCTCACCACCCTGCTGCATTTTCCGGTGCCCATCGCCACCGCGACATCGCACTTCATTCTGGCCATCATGTCCTTGGCAGGCACCGGTGCCCACATCGCGCAGGGCAACTTGTCGGCAACCTGGCCGGTGGTGCTGGCGCTGGGAACGGGCGTGGTGCTTGGTGCACAGCTCGGGGCATGGGCCTCGCACCGCACCCGGCCGGAATGGATCGTTCGTGTCCTTGCGGTGTCTCTTTTCATTGTGGGGATCCGGTTGGTTTCCTTGTAATGGGCGAAGGTGATTACCTTTGGTGCGGGGCAAGTCTTGTACGTCCAGCTCCTGCTGAACCCCCCAGGGCCGGAAGGCAGCAAGGGTAGGCGGTTGAAGCGGTGCGATATGGGTCGCTTGCCCCTCTTTTTTTGCCTATACCGAAGGGTATCTACCTTTCCGGCCATGGGCACTTCCACGAAAGTCATTCTGATCACGGGCGCATCCGGCGGCCTGGGTAAAGCCATCGGACTACGGCTGGCCAAGG
>CALMYC010000077.1 GCA_937873385.1 uncultured Flavobacteriales bacterium
CGCCCGTGCCCATGGCCTGTACTTGCCGCAGGTCGCTGCGCTGGCCCAGGATGGTCCACGTGGGAATGTTCCTGGCCACAATCCGCTGGAGGAGCGGCTGGATGCTCGCGTCCGTGGCGGGCAGTTGGTGCAGAATGACAAGGTCGCGGTCCTCCACCTTTCCGGTGAAGTTCGAGGCCAATGAAAGTTCCACGGAATAGCCTTCGATGCCCGCCAACGCCTGTTGGATCGCTGCCACGTCCGGGTGTGGCGCGCGTTCCAGGATCAACACCTTGCGACGGTCGTCCAGCACATCGATGTACAGGTCCTGCGCGTTGTTTGCGGTGGTCACTTCGCCTTGTACGGCACGCAGCGAAACCGTGTACCGCTGCAGGCCCGCTGCATCGGCCTTCACCATCAGCGGCACTTCGGAAAGCAGCGGGTCAGCGCCGATGGCGATGTCCTTTCCGGCCACTTCCTTGCCGTTGTGCACCACGCTGACGTGGGTGGCCTTGCCGCGGAGGTGGTCCGCCTTGATGCGCACCAGCAGTGGAAAATCATTGCCCAAGTATGTGGTTCGGTTGTGCTCCACACCGCGCAGCACAAGGTCCGGCCGCACGGTGGTGTCGCCCAGCATGATGGCGAAGACGGGCACGCCGAGGCGTTCCGCCTCCACCCGTGGGTCGCGTCCCCGGTTGTAGATGCCGTCCCCGTCGATCACCACCGCACCGAGGTCGGAGCCGGAGAAACGGTCATAAACGGCGCGGAAAAGCTGGTCAATGTCGGTCTGTCCTTCCTGTTGGGTGAAGTGAAGGCCATCGGAAACTTCGCTGCCGTACGTGAGGTCGCGCACCTCGTACCGGTCGCCGAGCTTGTCGGCGAGATCCTGCAATGCGGCGGCGTATTGGCTCCGCAAGGAGGCGGTGTCGCCGCTGGCCAGGAGGGAGGAGGACCCGTCGTGGGCCAGCACCACCACGGGCTTGCGCACCTCGCGGAGCAGGATGCGCACCATGGGTTCCAGCAGGAAGAACGCCAGCAGGGCGATCACCAAGGCCCGCAACGTGCCCATGGTCCATTGCAGGGCCGGGCCCCAGCCGTTGCGCTCGCGGGTACCGCGGTACAGCAGCCAGGCGCAGGTGGCGCCCAGCAGCATGCACAGCGGTACGAACCAAAGGGAATGGGCGGTGGTGATGCTCATGGGGCTAAAGTTGCCAGTTGCCAGTTGTCAGTTCCCAGTTGTCAGTTGTCAGTGGGAACCGTCCAGCATCAACCACGAGCAACTGACAACGGACAACTCTTTCCATCAAGTCAGCATCCCGCCGCACACATTCAGCGTCTGTCCGGTGATGTAACTGCTGAGGTCGCTGCCGAGGAAGACGCATGCATTGGCCACGTCCGCAGGGGTTCCGCCGCGTTTCAGGGGAATGCCATCGCGCCAGCCTTGCACGGTCTTTTCATCCAAGGCACCGGTCATTTCGGTTTCGATGAAGCCCGGTGCCACGGCGTTGCTGCGGATGTTCCGGCTGCCGAGTTCCAGCGCCGTGCTCTTGGTGAAGCCGATCACGCCCGCCTTGCTGGCCGCATAGTTGGCCTGGCCCGCGTTGCCCTTCACGCCCACCACGCTGCTCATGTTGATGATGCTGCCGCTGCGCTGCTTCAGCATGGTGCGCAGCACCGCCTTGGTCATGTTGAAGACGCTCTTGAGGTTGGTGGCGATCACCGCGTCGAAGTCGGCCTCGCTCATGCGCATGAGCAATTGGTCCTTGGTGATGCCCGCGTTGTTCACGAGGATGTCCAGTTTCCCGAAGGCGGCCACCACCTGGTCCATCGTGGCCTGTGCGGCGTTGAAGTCCCCTGCGTTGCTCTGGATGGCCAGCACCTTGCGCCCGCCCTTGCCCAGTTCAGCAGCAAGGGCGTTCGCCTTGTCGGGGCTGCTCACGTAGGTGAACGCCACGTCCGCGCCCTCTTCCAGGAAGCGCTCCACGATGCCCCGCCCGATGCCGCGCGTACCGCCGGTGACCAGGGCTGTCTTGCCTTGTAAAAGTGCCATGGGGCGAAGATAGGGGAGGGGGGTGTCAGTTTTGGCCGTCAGTTGTTCGGCTGCAATGCGGGGTTCGTGCCATCGCGACCTGGGCCGGCAAATGCCCTGCGGCAATGGGCAACAAAACCACCGGTCACCTCCATCCCGGTTACCCGGAAGCCAGCCGGGGCAATGGATTTTCGGAGTGCCGAAAGGACGTCGATCCGTTCTGCCAATGCGCTGGGCCTTTGCTTACCTTGGACAGACCAAACCACACCCCATGCGCAAGGACAGCCCCGGCGTGTACCTGCCGCCGCCCCTGATCTATGTGGCCTGTTTCTTCATCGGCCTCGGCCTGCAGAAGCTGCTGCCCTTGCCGCCCGGCCCCGGGCCCGGCACGGGGCCCACGATGCTGGCCGTTTGCTGCTTCGTGCTGGCGGCCGTGCTGGTCCCGCCGGCCCTGTTGCGCTTCCTGCGCACGCGCAACACCTTGGTGACGGCCCTGCCCGCGCGCTCCCTGCAGACCGGCGGCATCTATGCCTTCAGCCGCAACCCGATGTATGCAGGATTGCTCCTGGTCTATTGCGGCCTTGCCCTGTTAGTGGGCAATTGGTGGACGCTGTTGCTCGTTCCGGTGTTGGTCACCGTGGTGCAGCGCGTGGTGATCCTCCCGGAGGAGCGTTACCTGCAACGGGCGTTCGGCGCGGACTATACGGCATACAAGGCACGGGTCAGGCGCTGGATAGGTCCTCGGGGTGCGTGAGTCGCGGCCACGCCTGACAACCGATAACTAGAGCACTGGCAACTGCCCCCTTCACCCCAGCACCTCCTTCACCTTCGCGCCGATCGTGGCCGGGCTGTCCACCACGTGGAAGCCGCATTCGCGCATCACCTTATGCCGGATTTGCTCAAATTTCATCCACCGTCAGAAAACACCCTGCCCCACGGTTTTGATGAAAAATCTCTTCCCTCGTGTCTTTAGATTGAACGCTATGGTACGATTATTCAGTGGTCTCCAAAAACGCAGGCAGATATTGTTACCTTTCTTCCTATATCCATACACAACAAGAAGGTAACGTGATACAGTCGGGTCGTAGCGATTAGGACTAAGCTTGTTGTATATCGTGTCATGCCGCACCTCGAAAACATGGCAACCCAATGGTGGAATGGAACAGATTGCATCTACACTTTCCGTGTCGAACAGAACAATGCTGCTATCGCATGGAACATCCTTGATGAATTCTTGGAAATCGGTTGTCGAAACGACAAAATTCATCACCTCGCACCAATTGGATTGGCCCCATGAAGGTCTCGGGTTGACAAGAAGAATGAACAGGAGCGGGACGGTTGCTATCCATAGGATTTTCCCTCCGGCGACCGGTCCTGGTTCCTCCTGCAAAAGCGCCATATGGCGAAGTTAGCCCTCGTGCCTTGACTTGGGCAGCGGGATGCTTGCTGTCTCTACCCGGCCAATTCCTGCATAAGCTCAGAAGGCTTGATGATCCGTACCTTCTTAAAGCTGCCGATCGCCAGCAAGTCCTTGTCCCCCGTGATCAGTAGCGTTGCCCCGCTTGTAGCTGCAAGCATGAGCAGGTAGTCATCCTTGGGGTCGCGGCTGACGGGACCGGGTGGAGGAACATCCGCGGCCAGAAGGCCCGTCCTGCTGACCAGTGCAATGAAACGATCCACGGCGGATGGCGCGAAATACTTGCGCAAATGGGGGCGCTCCACCACCGCCTTGAATTCATCCAGCAGAATGGGGGAAAGGACCAATTGCACCTGCCCGGAGCGAAGCATGGGCTTCAACTTGCCCAACTCCTTGCCGATCAGGATGCTGACCAGGACGTTGGTGTCAACGACGAGCCTTGTCCTTTTGGCGCTTTGCATAAGCCGTGGACCTTTCTGCTTCAACGGCCTCATTGATCGCGGCCATGCTGAGTTCACGGGTCTTGAATGCCTTGAACACAAAGTCCCATTCCGCCTCCACGGCGGAACGCTCAAGCTCCTTGGCCACCTGCAGTTTCGCCTTTGCCGGCAGCTGCTTGATCACCTCCAGCACTTGGTCGAGCGTCAGGGAAACCTTGGCAGTGGTGTCGAATGTCATCGCTCAATGGCGTTTCACCAAAAGTAAGATGGAATCCCAATTGCAGGGGCCAGTTGGCACGTCCCATGCCCTTCGCGGCCACGCCCAACCACTGAGAACCCAGCACTGGTAACTGCCCTTCACCCCAGCACCTCCTTCACCTTGGCGCCAATGGTCGCCGGGCTGTCCACCACGTGGATGCCGCACTCGCGCATCACCTTCTTCTTGGCGGCTGCACTTTCGTCGGCTCCGGAAACAATGGCGCCGGCGTGGCCCATGGTGCGGCCTGCAGGGGCCGTTTCCCCGGCAATGAAGCCCACCACGGGTTTCTTGCAGTTTTCCTTGATCCAGCGGGCGGCGCGAATCTCCAGGTCGCCACCGATCTCGCCGATCATCACGATGGCCTCGGTGTCCTTGTCATTCGCAAAAAGCTGGATGGCCTCCAGCGTGGTAGTGCCGATGATGGGGTCGCCGCCGATGCCGATGGCGGTGGTGATGCCCAAGCCCGCTTTCACTACTTGGTCCGCTGCTTCGTAGGTGAGGGTGCCGCTTTTGCTCACGATGCCCACTTTGCCCTTCTTGAAGACAAAGCCCGGCATGATGCCCACCTTGCATTCATCGGCGGTCTGCACGCCTGCGCGCTTTTGGGCGATCCAGTCTGTGAACTCTGCCTTTAGCAACACGCGCGTCGATCCCACATACCTTTGCTGAATGTCCTCCGTG
>CALMYC010000078.1 GCA_937873385.1 uncultured Flavobacteriales bacterium
CCGCAGGTCCATGCTGGCGTGACCCTGCGCGAGCATAATCGCTGCCGCAGGAAGATCGTGCGCCCAAGTGTGATACGGGACCCTGCGGCATCGCATGGACCGCAGGGTCCTCGGGGGCCGCAGGTGCATGCTGACATGTTCCTGCGCCTGCATGATAGTACCTACCTAAGCGAGGAAGGGCTTGCGTTCAAGCATAAGAACAGGATGATGCAATTGAACCGGGTTTGCGCAGCTCCGGCAAGGAAAATGAAAGGGGCCGCCTAAAACAAGGCGGCCCCTTGTCCATCGGCAAGGATCACTTCAGGATCGAGATCGGCGCAAATGCCCTATCCTTGCCATTATCAAGAACCAACGCATATCTTCCGGCGGGCAAGTACCCCAGGTTGCAGTCTACCCCTAGGCCGCTTTCGCCCCGGAGCACCTGCCGCGCCACCGAACGTCCAGTGACATCCAGCACATCCAGTAGGCAGTGCCCCCCAAACCCCTTGGGAATCACCAACCGGAACGTGCCATCACCGGGATTCGGGAAGACATGCATTTGGTTCAAGTTGTTCTCAGAAATTCCTACCTGGCAATTTTCCGTGAGCGAGTCGGAATTCACCGAGCACAGCACGTTTGCCCCTTGCACTTCCGCCACCACATGCTGGCCAACGGGGAACGGACCGACCAAGTATGTGCCCGGGGCCGTGGCGGTCACCAAGGGCGCACCGCCGTCGTTAACAATGTTCAACGATGTTGCGGAACCCAGGCTGGCCACGTCAACCGCTATGCGGAAGTTCCCCATGGCGCAATCCGGAACTGTGTTGAACGTGGCTGCCGGCGGCATGCATCCATCATAACAGGCCACCACGTACTTCCAAGGTGAAGCTTGCCCGGTGGCGCATGAAGCATAGTTGTCCGCCGCCACTTCGAGGAGCAGCCCATGGTCCGGGTTGGCCGCGCTGGTCACACGCATCAGGCCGTTGAGGTTGCCCCCGTTGTTTCCGGTGAAGAGGGGGATGCTCATCATGGGGTCCAAGCCGTCGTAGATGCTGATCGCATCGCCAGTTGCCAGGGTTCCGGCCATGAAGCGGATGCCGATGCGTTCGGCACCCGGAGCTTGGTAGGCCCACTGGCCATGGTCATTGTTGGTGTAGCAATGGGTGTGGATGTCCGGGCCGCAGCCCACCGTTGGGCACGGGGTGTTCACCAGCGGCAATGAAACCGCGCTGCAATACACATTGTCCGGATTGGATGCGGTGACCACCACGGGTGTATCAACAGGGAACGGACCGATGCTGTAGGCGCCCGGTGCACTGGCGGTAACGGTTGTGCCGGTCGCATTGTTGCCAATGATGACCGCCGCTGCAGAACCCATGGTGAACACCTGCACAGCCACGCTGAACTGGCCGCTTGCGCAATCCGGCACCACGGTGAAGTTGGCCAGCACGGGATCACAGTCCACGCAGCCCACCTCCCATTCCATGGGCAGGAAGAAACTCTGCGTGGCACAAGAGCCGTTGTCATCGGTGATCAAGCGCATGGTGAGGTTGGGCCCGGACGCATTGATCACCTGCCCCGCAATGTTCCCTGTGGCCGAGGAAAACAACAGGGGGGATTGCACCGTGGGGCCATCGTAAATCGTGAGCAGGTCGGTGTTTTGGATGGTGCCGGCATTGAAGATCATGCGCAGGGGGGCACCGCTGGAACTGCCGTAGTGCCAGGACCTGTCCTCGAGGTTGTCATAGCAGTACAAGAATTCCATCGGGGCTTGTCCGCAGACCACCTCCACGAGGTTGTCGGTGGCAAAGGGGAGCCCTGCGCCCCAATCTTGTGCACCACTGCTGCAATCGGCCCGCACGTAGGCGTGCAGCATTCCGGCGGGAAGGCCGCTAAGTGCCACGGAAGTGTCCGTAAGGCCGTTACCGCTGAACAACGCGGGATCTCCCGGCCCGCCCGCCGTGATGATGTAGTCGTATGAACTGGCCCCTGCAAGCGGGGACCAGGAGAGCGTACCGGAAATGTTGCCGGCGCTGATCGCCAGGCCGGTTACGGCCATGCCGGTAACGGTGCAACCGGGGGGCGTCCACGTGAAGGTGAGGCCCTGCGGGAGGTTGGTGGCCGACGAAGGGATCCGGCAGGTGGCCGTGTTGCTGCCGCCCGCTTGGCTTTGGGCCCAATTGTACGGGCTTGTGGCCACGGAGCGGTTGTTGAAATCGGCAGGGCTGTCCCCTCCCAGGCCCACCTGGCCCAGCATGGCCATGCTTTGGGCCATGGTGCCGAAGACCACCTTCACCACCTGTTGCGCCGGGATGCCCCCCCCTTCATACAATTGGATCTGGAAGCTCAATGGGTTGGAGCCTCCGGATCTCACGACATTCCACTCGGCCACAAAGATCCGGTTGGGCGCGGACCCGGCGGTGGTCAACTGGATGGGCCAAAGTCCACCGGCACCTTGTGCCGCCAGGTCCATGGCGAAGCCGGCGATGCGGTCGCGCTTTTGTGGATCCGTTCCAATAGGCAGGGAAGAACTCAACGGAACATACGCAGCGGCCCCGATGGGCACATTAACGGCGGCCGTTCCATTGACGGAATTCCCGAACGCCAGCCAGCCTTCCGTGCTCAACCCCACCCGGTCATACGCATGTCCGTTAAAGGTGAAGGTGAACCCGATGGGCCAGCCGTTGCCGGTGCTGGACTCACCCAGGAGAATGCTGGAACCCTCCGTTACAAATGAGTTGTCATCATAGAAGTTGAAGGCGGGCGGCATGCCCGGCATGCCCAGCATGGAACCACTGCCGTTCAGCGGTTGCCATGTGCCAATGGACGATGAGAACGAGTAGGCGGAAACTTGCGCAATTGCGTTGGAGGGGCCCAGCAACGCGATGGCCAATGCCGCGGATAGGATGTGTTGGGTACGCATGCCAGGAGAGTTGGATGCCTTGTCCACTGCGCCTGCCCATGGCGGGAGAGGGCCATGGGCGGGGCAGGTCCATGTTCAATGTTGGATGCTGATCTTGCTGGTGAAGCCCGCGTTGTTTCCTTGTGCCGTAACGGTGTACAAGCCGTTGGGCAGATGCTGCAAGTAGAGGGAGGTACGGTTGCCCTGAACAGCCTCATCGGCCACCGTGCGGCCCGTGAGGTCCATCACTTGCACATGGGTGGTGCCCATCATCTCCTTCGGCAGCTCCAGTTGGAACGTGCCGTTGGAAGGGTTGGGATAGATCATCAATTGGCCCACAGGCTGTTCCTGGATGCCTGTGGTGGAGCAATCCGGGTTCAGCGCGGGAGATGTCCACGTGCACAGCACGTTGGCCCCTTCCACGTTCAGTGTCACCGGGGTGCCTGCCTGGAACGGGCCCACGGTGTACGTGCCCGTTGACGTGGCTGTCACCGGTGCCACTCCGCCATCGTTGGTGATGGTCACGCTCCCCGTGCTTCCGATGCTGGTGACGTTCACCGCCACCTCAAACTGGGTCTGGCTCAGGCAGGTGTTCGCGAACGAAGCTTGTGGCTGCGAGCAACCGTCATAACAGGCCACCACCCAATTCCAGGGTTGTGACGTTCCGTAAAGCGGGTCCGCATCCAGGCAGCTCATGGCATTGTCCGCCTGAAGCTCCATCACCAAGGCATGGTCGGTGTTGCTGGAAGTGAACAAGCTGTTCGCCAAGTTTCCCCAGGTGGCCATGGCCTGCGATGAAGAAGCGAAGATGTCCAGGCCGTTGTACACGGTGCCATCATCACCAATGCCCATGGTCCCGGCCAGGAAGCGGATGCCGATCTGCTGGCCTCCCGTTCCCTGGTATGCCCATTGACGATACTCATTGTCGCCATAGCAATGGGTGTATTCCGTCGGCCCGCAATCCGCAATGGCGCACGGCGTATTGATGATCGCCGGGGCCGCGGCATAGCACATCAAGTTGTCCGGGTTCTGCGCAGTGACCACCACGCTCTGGCCTGCAGGGAAGGGTCCGATGGCATGCACGCCCGTGGTGGCAACCACTGTGGCGGGCAGGCCCACGTTGTTCTCCAGCGATAGCGTCGCAGCCGACCCCAGGGAAAACACGTTCGCATCCACGTAGTATTCCTGGTTGCTGCAATCCACCGTGCCCAGTGCAAAATTGACCAGTGGGTCCGTGCAGTTCTTGCAACCCACGCGCCAATGCAGCGGCAGGAACCAAGGCTGCGTCTCGCAGCTGCCGTTGTCGGTGACCAAGCGGATAAAGATCGAACCGGAAAGCGCATTGAGCGCATTGCCGTCAATGTCACCGCTCATGGTCAAGGGCGTGCCATTGGCATCGGGGCCGTCCCATGCTTTCAGGAAGTTGGTCCCCACCAGGCCATCCAGGAATTCGATGCGCAGGGTCGATCCGTCGGCGGATACATAACGCCAATAGATGGTGTCATTCTGGTGGGAGCAATACGTTTCCTCCACCACGCCGCCGTTGCATTCCACCACGCCGCCGCCCATGGTGAGGAACGGTGTGGCCAGCGACCAAACGCCGGGCTCCCCATTGCAGATGCTGCGGATGAACACGTAGTAGGTGGTGGCCGGGGAAAGGCCGAAGAAGGAAGCCATGGGATCCGTGGTGGTGCCGGACAGCACTTCGGGGCCGTTCAGGTCATCCGTGTCCGTAACGAAGTATTCATACTCCCCACTGTTGGTGGCATTCCAGGAGGCCGTGGCTGCATCAAAGGAGACCTCGCTGATGGCGAGGGGCCAGGCCGGCGGAGGGCATGCCGGTGGCGCCCAATGCCAGTTGAGGCCTTCCACCGGCGGAACACCGGAACCATTCGGGTGGCCGAACTGCTCGGTGGTGGCGTTGCAGACGTCGGTGTTCAGCACGCCGGCACCGGTGATGTTCCAATCATACAAAAAGGCCGGTTGCTCGTACACGGTCATGCGCGAATTGAAATCCTCCGGGAGGCGGCCTCCCAGGCCAACTTGGACCCCTCCGCCCGGGGAGTAGGCAAAGACCACGTGGCCAAAGCGCACGTCCACGGAGTTGTCGGCTTCATTCAGGCGGATCTGGAAATTGATCAGCGAGGAGTTGGGGGGGTATCCCCCGCACAAATCCTTGAACTGCACCACGCAAACCCGGTTCGGGGCCGTGCCCGTGGTGGCGATGCGAATGGAGGATACCGGCCCCGGGGGCACTTGCGGCGAGTTGTTCTGCATGTACATGCTTCCATTGCCCCAGCCGGCCACGCGGTTGCGCTTGTAGGGAATGGAGGGCCCGCCGATGTACTGCACGAAAGGCATGCCGTGCGGATGATCGATCGCATAGGTCCACACGGCCTGGAGGCCGTCACTGCTCTTGCCAAACGTGATGAAGCCGCTGTTGGACACGCTCAAGCGGTCAAAGACATCCCCATTGAACATGAAGTTGAACCCGATCGGGTAGCCCGGGCCGATGGCCGGGTTGAGGTAGCTGGACACCTGGCCGTTCGGTTCGAAGAACTCGTTGTTCACCCAGGCCCGTTGGTTGTACAACGGCGGCGACCAAGTGGGTGCGCCCAGTGAATAGGACGCTTCCGCTGCCGTAACTTCGGTATAGGGGTCCACGGACTCGGAGAATTGATAAAGGCTGACTTGAGCCCAGATCAATGCCGGGGAGGCCAGGTAGGCCAGCGCGGCCATTGTGCCGCGCCAGGCCTTGCCTGTGTGAAGGTGGTTCATTGGAGAGTGTTTGGTGGTGACCGGGCTTGCCGTTAGTGCTGAATGCTGATGGGCGTCGTAAAGCGGATGCTGGTTCCTTGCGCCACCAACGTATAATAGCCGTTGGGCAACTGCTCCAGGTTGATCTGCGCAACAGCGCCTGCGCCATTTACCGGTTCAAGGGCCACGGTGCGGCCGGTGATGTCAACGACCTGAATGCCGGTAACGCCCGATCCCTGCGGCAGGTCCACGCTGAACATGCCGTTGGAAGGATTCGGATAAACCTTGAGCCGGTCCTTTGCCTGTTCGGCGATGCCCACGGTGGAGCAGTCCGGGTTGCGTTGCGCGGAGGTCCATGTGCAGAGCACACTGGCGCCTTCCACGTTGATGGTGACCGGCACGGTGGCTTGGAACGGGCCCACGAGGTAGGTGCCGGTCGCGGTGGCCGTCACCGTGGGTGCACCGCTTGTGCTGGTGATGTTGACACTTCCCGTGCTGCCCAGGTCGGTCACGTTCACCTTGACCATGAAGGACGTGGTGCTCATGCAACTATCGGCGAACGTGGCATGGGGCTGGGCACAACCGTCGTAGCAGGCCACTACGTAGCTCCAGGGGTCCGAAGCCCCGAAAACCGGGTCCGGCGTTTGGCAGCTGCCGGAATTGTCCGCGACCAATGACATCACCAGGGCGTGGTCGGTGGATGGTGCACTGGAAGTGATGAGCTGGTTGGCCAGCCCGCCCCACGTGTATTGCTGGACGGGGTTGTTCAGGAGGTCCAGACCGTTGTAGATCCTCAGGTTATCACCCAAGCCCATGCTCCCTGCAATGAAGCGGATGCCGATCTCCTGGCCGCCCGCACCTTGGTAGGCCCACTGTCCCTGCTCGTTGTCATCATAGCACAGGCTATAGGTGGTGGGCCCGCAACCCACGATGGCGCACGGATCGTTGATGATCGGCACGCTGGTGCT
>CALMYC010000079.1 GCA_937873385.1 uncultured Flavobacteriales bacterium
GTGTCATATACATCATAAGTCCCCACGAACTTCTGGCGGCCATCCACCGGGACTGATGGGCCTGGTTCCACAACATCCCTCCTACAGCCATAGCTGCAAACCAATGTGGCAACCAGTGTCAAAACGATGTTGAACTTGCTCATTGCTTGATCAGTTTGCGGTTGTGTACCATGCCTACTCCTCTTCCCGCTTCACCGCATACTCCCGGTAGCTCTGCCTAAAGTAGGGCACTCCATCCGCCACATAGAAGGCAATGTTGTCCTTCAGGTAGGACATCCGAAGGGTGTCATTGATTAGACACCCATTCATAAACAATGAATCATATTCTTCAAATAAGGCCCATCTATGACCTTCGTTGTCTTGAATTCCAAATTGACCATTTAAATTCAAATAATTTGAGATATTTCCATCATCATGTTGAATAAATAGATTAAATTCATTGCCCCAATTATGTACATACACTGAATCGATATTCGTTATCCCTTGATGCAACGAAATTCCCATTTCATACCTCCAATTCCCAAGAGTGTCATATACATCATAAGTCCCCACGAACTTCTGGCGGCCATCCACCGGGACTGATGGGCCTGGTTCCACAACATCCCTCCTACAGCCATAGCTGCAAACCAATGTGGCAACCAGTGTCAAAACGATGTTGAACTTGCTCATTGCTTTACCGCATACTCCCGGTAGCTCTGCCTAAAGTAGGGCACTCCATCCGCTACATAGAAGGCAATGTTGTCCTTCAGGTAGGACAGCCGAAGGGTGTCATTCACCAACGTATTGTTGAACAAAGTGTCGTATTCACGGAATAACGCCCAACGATTACCTTGATGATCCATAATTCCAAAGTGCCCACTAATACCCAAATAATTGCCTTGGTCGGCATTGTCATGCTGGCAGTAAAAGGTAAACTCCCCCCCCCAATTTTCTATATACACTGAATCTATATTCGTTACCCCTTGATGCAAGGAAATTTCCATTTCATACCTCCAATTCCCAAGTGTGTCATATACATCATAAGTCCCCACGAACTTCTGGCGGCCATCCACCGGGACTGATGGGCCTGGTTCCACAACATCCCTCCTACAGCCATAGCTGCAAACCAATGTGGCAACCAGTGTCAAAACGATGTTGAACTTGCTCATTGCTTGATCAGTTTGCGGTTGTGTACCATGCCCTGGCTGTCCACGGCCACAAGGCAATAGCTGGCCGGGGCCAGGCCGGCCAGTTGCAGGATGGTGGTGGGCGCGCCTTGCAAGCTCCGCTCCAGCACACGGCGCCCCGTGGCATCCAGCAGCCAAACCATGGCAAGACCGGGGGCGTATTCCAGCCACACCTGGTCGGTGGCCGGGTTGGGTGAAATACGCAGGTAGGGACCGTTAGCCGAAAATCGTTCGTGTGTGGTGCTGGTCAGGTCGCCACAAGCCTCCAGGTCCGGGCCGCAGGGTGCCGAATAGAGTAGGGAGTCAGAAGCGGTAAAGCATTGTAGCGTTATCCCAAACTCAAATGGGATGTACGGACAGGTGGTCAACCCCATCATCGACCCGATCCCTTCCACAATGGCGAATCGCATGCAAGGGTCGAAGACCTGGAAGTTGATACGTTTCCGATAGTTTATCCCGATCAACAACGAATCTATTGACTCCACAGTCCAATACTGGCCCCAGTCCCCACAACTCCCCATGTAGCCTTTGAGCGTGTCACCAACCTGCACGTCAAAATCATAGAGCAATGAATCCTGGGCCATTCCCCCATTCCTCCAAAACACCCTCTTGGCAAGCGTATCCTCCCTTAAAAAGCCGGAGCCCAAGTTCTCTGGCGGGTAACAACACCAGTTGCTGGAAGTCATGACGAATATCTCTTGAATACGCTTGTACTGGAAGCCATCGATTAGGGTATCCCCAGCATAGATGTTCTGAATATGGGCTGCATCCCCGCATTGACCATCCATACACCACGATGTCATACCCCACACCGCATTGCTATCTGGGAAGGGATGGTAAACCGAAGTTTGGGCGCAGGCCAACGAGCAAGAAAAAATGGACGGCAAGGCAACCAGCAGCGCATGGGATAACACGCGCCACAGGCGGCCCACCGGCATTTTCCCATCGGTGCTTTGGAAACCAGCCACTAATTTGTTCATGAGGCTTTCAGGATCAGACGCACAGCATGTTCTTCACTGCCATGGGTAACAACCAAAGTGTACATGCCATCGGGCTGTTGTACTTCCACCACCGCCTTGGCTCCGGTCATTGTGCGTGTGAACAGCAGCTTGCCCACACCATCAAACAGGTGGATGGACGATACTTGGTCCGGTTCGGCATCGCGGAGCTGTACGGTTACCATGCCCGTGCTTGGATTGGGGAATACCCGTAGCTCCGTTCCTCCCTCTTCCTCCTTCTCCTCCATGCTGTTGGTGGTTCCGGTCATCAGCATTTTGGGATGGAAGCTGTTACCGGGGCCGTCGCACGGGTGGATGAAGAGGTGGGAGCCGGGGCTGAGGTGAACGCGGGAGGTCGAGGTGGCGGAAAGGTGTACTGTGTTTCCGGCCCGCCCTGTGAAGTCGGCGAAGTTGATGTTCCCGGCATCCGCCGTCACGGAAAGGTCGTTGCTGGCCTCTTGGAAGGTCCCTGAAAGTCCGGTTGCCGTTGAGGTGGTGAAGTGCAGGTCAGCATGCAGCGGGCAGGCCAGGGAACTCTCCCAAATGCCCCGGCCGAAGGTGGAGGCCCGCAAGCGGTTCGATGCGTAGTTCACCTCTAAGTCGGTGACGATGCAGGGCGGCAGGTTGTCCCGGAAACAAACCCAGCCCGTGTTCTGCGGGTTGGCAATGTCATCGGCATCATAGAGGTTCCGGTTGGTGTAGAACACCCCAACATCGGTACCCACATACAGGCCGTCGTTGGTGCCCTGCTCGTAGGTGATCACATTGATGGGCAGGGGTGTCAATCCCTTGGAGTAGTCGGTCCAGGTGGTCCCGCCATCCGATGTGTAATACACCCGGTTTGAGCCATTGTACGGCTCCGTCATATTCCCATAAGGACCAATATTACCGAACGAAACCCAGACGCGATCGACGTGGGCGGGATCGACCACAATGCCACTAATGGCATACCAATTTACCGGAAGATCGTGGGTAATATCAGCCCAGGATGCACCCCCGTTTTCCGTCCTCCAGAGTTTGTGCTTTATTGCATTGTCCGAGGCCCAAGTCTGGCCTTCAAAAGCAAAATAGATCACCGCTGGATTGGATGGCGCAATGGCAAACGCGCTGCACCCCCAATTCACTGGTAACGTATTGGGGTCACCTTCAAATAAAGGTGGAATCGTAAAGTCAGAGAGCGGTGTCCAAGAGTTGTTTGTTGGGTTGAACTTGAACAGGTCGTGAAAGCCGAGGTACAAATTGTTGTTGTGGTCGATTTGGATCGGGGAGTCTTTGACATTCCAAATATTTGGCGAGTATGGCACATTACCCGGCAAGTAGTTATTTGGATTGGAAGGATTTCCCCACTTGGGTTGTGATATTGATGAAGGCCAAGATTGGCCTCCATCCGTTGATTTGCCTAAATATGGCAATTGATTTAAATGGGTCACATTTAAACCAATTTTCTCACCATAAGCATTCACCGGTGATTCATGGTCAATGACGACTTCGTATGCATCGCCTACCACCTTATTGCTCCAACCTCCACCTTCAAACGTGGCCAAGCCGTTGTCCTGCGCCCCTCCAATGATCCTGCCCGGCACTTCCCCCGACCCGCCCAAGCCATAAAATTGCCCCACGGCCAAGCCGATGCCATTGGCGTTTGCCCAGTTCACCACGGTGCCTGTGGGAGCCACGGCGGAGGTGGAATACAAAACACCTCCATCCGTTCCGGCCAGCAGAATGTCGCTCAAGCCATCCGGGCTGGAGCTGAACAATTCCAAAGCACGGATATCGCCATGAGTATAGAAACCATGATATTGCGTTTCTGGCCAATATTCAGTCACGTTAATAAACGAACTTCCACCATTTACTGATTTAGAGATGACACGACCGGAGCCATCACCGATGTACATGATGTTTGTGTTATCCGGAGAAACAATGAACCAGGGACCATAATTGTTGGATATTACGTGCAGGTTCCATGTGAGTCCACCATCTTGGGAAATCTCAATTCGATTATCACCTGCCGTCTTATACAAAACATAGATGTCGTTGTTGCACCGTGAAAAATACACCGGGTAACGCGTGTTATTTGTTTCGGGGTGTGGTATGGCGCTCAGGCTGGTGGTCAGGTCCGCCCATTCCCCAGTTGAGAAGTCCCACCGCCAAAGAAAACCGTTGGGCTTGGTCAGGGAAACCACAATACTTGCATTGTCCAAGGGGGCCAGGGCAAGATCATTGATCTCAAGATCCTCATCGTTGACGGAAGCGTTGAGTCCAAGTGACACCCAGGTAGCACCCGCATCGGTGGTCCTGTATACCTCCTTGGCCGTGTAGGCATATAGGGTATTGTGGTCTAGGGGCAACACGAAAACCTTCTTCACCGCCCCGATCTCACCGCCAAAGGGATTGAAATTGAGGCCGGTGAATTCCCACGTGGGCAAGGGGGCCGTACCGTTGGTGGTTTTCATCACGCCCATCCCGTAGGATACTTCGCTACCAGTATAATAACCCGTGGCGATGTAGATGACGTCCGAGTTCGACGGATCGATGAGGATGTCGCCAATGCCCATTCCGGGCAGGCCGGTCTGGTCCGTGATGTTCTGCCAAACGGCTTGGGCGGCTTCGATGTCGGTGGTGCGCCATAAGCCGCCATTGGGGGCACCGGCATAGGCTACTAAAGGGTTGTTGGGGTCTATCGCCACCGCGTTGATCCAGCCCATTTCCGGGCGGGGGAGCTGCACGGGACCCAGCAGGTTCCAGTTGGCGGGGTAGGCTGAAGGGGCCATGCACGGCGGCGTTTCCACCATGGATTTCATCACGCGCGCATAGTGGCTGAACTTCCCGGTCTTGGCCCCGTCGATGGCATCGCCCATCCGGCTGCCCCAGAACCATTTCCAGCGGGCGAAGAACAGCCCCTGGCTTTCCCAAGAGGTGTCCGGTGGCAGGGTGTTCAGCAGGGAATCAGTCTCTGCCGCGATGGCGTAATAGTTTGCCTGGGGGGCGGCCACCATGCTCTTGTAATCCAGCACTTCCTGGGCTTGTACCAGGGCTGCGCCAAGGACAAACCAAGAGATGTAAAAAATACGCATGGTGATTTTCATTGCTTGATGAGTTTGCTGTAACTCACCAAGGCGCTGTCCTTCTTCACCAGCAGTATATACGG
>CALMYC010000080.1 GCA_937873385.1 uncultured Flavobacteriales bacterium
CGGCGAGGCTGTCCTCGCCCGCCAGTTCGTCAACGAGGCCCAGCTCCTTCGCCTTCAGCGTATTGAACGGGAACAGACGGACCTGCTGAACCGTGAGCAACGCAAGGACACACGCTTGCGCCAGTTGGCACTGGACGCCGAGAACCGGGAGAAGCAGATGTCCCTGTTGCTCTATGAAAAACAATTGCAGGAGGCTGCGGGCCGTGAAGCACTAATGGTCAGTGAAAAAGCCAAGCAGGAACTGCTGCTTGTACAATCCAACCTGGACCGCGAACGACAGCAACGCAAGATCCAAGAACTGGACAACAACCGCTTGTTGCAAACACTCAATCTTTCACGGATGAAGGCTGAGCAAAAGGAGCAACAGCGCAACATGGAAGTATTGGAGCAGCAGAACAAGGCCACCGTAATGGAAAGCAGGGCCATCAAAGCCATCCAAGAACGCCAACAGGCCACCCGCAACCTGTTCATCGCCGTGGCCATTGCCGCAGTTGCATTGGCCGCATGGATGTATTGGGCTTGGCTGGTGGCACGGCGGAAGAAACGGATGGTCAGTGCGCAGAACGAGGCGATCACCACCATCAATGGGGAATTGAACGCCCGTAACAAGGACATTGAGAGCAGCTTGGGATATGCCCGCACCATCCAGTCCACGATCATCCCCAGTGAAACAGCACTCAATGGCCTTATTCCTGAGAGCTTCCTGCTGTACAAGCCCCTGCAAAGCGTAAGCGGCGACCTCCCCTTTCTCCGTCAGGTCGGCGACCATATCTATCTGGCCGCCATCGATTGCACCGGGCATGGGGTGCCTGCGGCCATGATGACCTTCATTGCCTACTACGGCCTCAATGACCTGCTCATCCAAAACCCAGGTGCCAGCAGTGCCACCCTGCTGAACCTGCTGCATGAGCACGTGCGCAAGGTGATGAACGCCCGTACGGAAGGCGGCTTGTACAATGATGGCTTCGACATTGGCCTTTGCTGCCTGAACACAAAGACCAATGAACTCTGCTACGCAGGCGCGCAACTCCCGCTCCTCATGGTCCGTGGAGGAAAGGCACAGCGGTTCCGGGGGGACCTCCTCCCCTTGGGGGACGACCGGTTTAGGCGCAACGCAGGTTACCAGGACCATCACATCAGCTTGAAGGCCGGCGATGCCCTCTACTTGTTCAGTGACGGCATCATCCACCAATTCGGCGGTGCGGAGGGGACGAAAAAGTTCTCCATGAAACGCCTCACGGAGCTGCTGGAACGCATTTCCGAGATGACCATCACGGAAGTGAAGGAGGAAACGGAACAAGCATTCATGGACTGGAAGAGTAACCATCCCCAAACCGACGACGTATTACTGATCGGGCTCAGATATGCCGCCTGAGCGCCACTACTTGGACCCAATGGACAAGAACCTGCTTGAATACCAAGGGCAGCTAAGCAGCGAGGTGCGGGTTCAGCTTATCACCCTGCTGCAATGCATAGCCTTTTACAACTTGGGCAAACGCGGAGACCTGAAGCGATTGGTGGGCATTGCCCTGGAACTGCTGGACAACGCCCAGCGGTACAACGTCGGCTCCGATGTTGATTTCACCTGGCACATTGCCGGGGGCGAGCTGGTGGTGCGGGTCACCAACAAGGCTTCAGGCAGCGATGCGGAGCGGTTACTGAAGTCCGTGGCGGATATCGCACGCATGAGCCCTGCGGAAGTCTCCAAGGCCTTCAAGGACCAACTACAAGAGGAAGGATATGGAGAAAAGGGAGGAGCAGGCCTTGGCATGCTGCAGATCGCCCGTAAAGCGGGCAACAAGATCCGGGCTTATGCCGAACCCTTGGATAATGACATATTCGTCTGCAGGTCTGAAGTATCGGCATCATTGGACCTGAAAAGAGCCTGAGCAATGGAGGACCTCCGGATACTTGCAACCAGGAACACCCCCGAGGTGACCTTCTTGCCTCAACGGCAACGGTTCCTGATCTGCGGCAATTCGATACCCGAGAATGCCGGCGAATTCTACAGTGCACCGATGGAGTGGCTCCGCCTGAACATTCCAAACCTACCGATAGGCAGCACTTTCGAATTCAGCCTGCCCTATTTCAACTCCAGTTCGCTCAAAGCGCTCTACCTGCTGCTCCTCGAGATCAAGCAGGGAAAGGAATTCGGAAAGGAATTCCATTTGGTCTGGTATGCTGAAAATGATGACGAGTTCATGATCGACGCCGCAGAAACCTTTATCGAACTCACCGGCATGGACCTTGAAGTACGCATTGGAATTCCTGAATAGAACACTTCTGGCGGCATCGCCCCAAAGCTCTGCTCCATAGAACCGCAATCTGGGTCCACGGGAAGAACGAGGAGGTCCATTCCAACCCGGAATATGCAGTAGAATGACTACTGCGGGCCGGAAACGCCTTGCCACAGTGCGTTTCACTCATTCTCGTTCGTCACCGGGAACTTGGCCCCACTTTCGTCATGAATAGGCCTGTGGCCGTGTGCTGCCGGGTCTGGCTACGCCCTCCACTGCATGATCAGGGTACAAGATCAGCGCAGGCTACCACCGGTTGGATCAAGCCTTCGAAACCCGGCAAGGTGAAGCAAACACCGGATCTTCGCGGGCCGAAAACGCAGGTTTCCAAGTGCCGAAACTCCGGTGGACCGCGGAATAAGGGCCGTTCAGCCGGGTATCGACAAACAGGTGCATGGCACATCAGCCAAGGTAAAATACTGAATGCCAACGAAGGCAACTCTGTTGGCGTGCCATTAGGGTGACGCTCTCCTCTCATCAGGTACTCCTTTCCGCGTCCCTGCCGGGAAGTACCAGGCACGCCGGGTCCTTCTTCAACCATGGGTTTTGCAGTTCACTCTACGGGCCTTGCCACCGTCTTTCCTGAATGATCGGGAAGCAGACCGAAAGAGTCCACGATGACAGCGTAAATGCTACCCGTGACCGGGTATGCGGCTTTCCCAGGTCCGGGTCCGCGGCATCGTGTGCGGAAAGGGTGTCTTCGATAGGTACTATTCCCACCTATTGGGAAAACAAGTCCTGCCAAATGCGGCAAGCGGCATGACCGGTACATACTGCTGATTGTGAAGCCCCGGCACTTCGACGAATCCATAACATTTATCGACCAACCAACGTAAAACTCGGCCCACGATCAGTAATGGGCCGAATTCCCCGATCAATAAACACCGGATTCGCTGGTTCTTGTGCATCCTGCATGGGTAGCCTTCAGTCCCGCACGCAGGCCCAGCGCAGCGCCGAGGTCTCTATTGGTGGGGTATTGGTGGCCGGGGGCGGTTTCTTCCAGCGGCCCATAGTAGCCGCATGGCTTGTGTTGGCCACAGCGTTGCATCCTGCAATGGCATCAACTTTCAAGGATTTCACGACTGCACATACGGTCGCGGGATTC
>CALMYC010000081.1 GCA_937873385.1 uncultured Flavobacteriales bacterium
CACAGCGGGGGCGCGGGCGGCAAGATCGACACGGCGGGCGGGAACGGCGGCATTGTCCTGCGGGTAGGTCAGCAGCACCCCCAGGAAGGGCTGGTTCAATTTGCCGGTGATGAGTTGGTAGGCTTCGGCGGCCTGCTGGATGGGGAAGCGGTGGCTGATCAGCGGGGTCACGTCCAGCCGGCCCATGGCGAGCAGGTCGACGATCGCCTCCAGATTGCGCCCTTCGGTCCAACGCACGTAACCGGCCGGGTAATCCTGCCCGCGCTCCTCGTATGCGGGGGCGTAGCGCCCGGGGCCGTAGGAACGCGAGACCTGGAAGTTGATCTCTTTGTTGTAGTACAGCGTGCGCGGGATGTTCAACCCAACGGCCCCGATGGCCACCACCTGCCCGCGGTCGCGGGCCAGCAGGCCGGCCAGTTCGATGGGGTCGTTGGAGCGCGCGTCGGCGCAGATCAACACCACGTCGAAGCCGCGCGCGGAGGTGTAGGCCGTCGCGGCGTTCTCGGCGTCGGCGCGCAGCACGGCTTCCACGCCCATGCGGCGGGCCAGTTCCACGCGTTGAGGAGACAGGTCCACGCCGAAAACGGCGCAGCCGGCGGCCCGCGCGATCCCGGCGGCTAGCAGGCCCAGCAATCCCAACCCGATGACGGCCACACGCTCGCCCACCTGGGGGTGAGCCAGGCGGAAGCCGTGCAGCGCGATGGCCCCCAGGGTGGTGAAGGCGGCTGACTCGAAATCGACGTTGTCGGGCAGTTTAGCCAGCAGGTTTTGCGGCACCACGGCATATTCGGCGTGCACGGCGTAGCCGCCGCCCGCGCAGGCCACCCGGTCGCCCACCTGGAAACCCTGCAGCCCCTCGCCCACCGCCAGGATCGTGCCGGCTGAGGAATAGCCAAGGGCCATGGGCTGGTCCAGGCGGTTGAAGGCGGCCTGCAGCGTGGGCAGCAAGCCCTCGCGGCGGGCCTTGTCGAACACCTGGCGCAGCAGGTCCGGGCGCGTGGCACCGGCCACGAACATGATCTCATCGGGGCCGCAGCGCTCCACGGCCCGCTCCACCACGCGTTCAAACAGGCTCAACCGCCCGTCCTCAACGGGCAGGAACTGGAAGTCCAAGGCACCTTCATTGCTGGTAACGGCCAGCAGGATCGGCCATTTCCCCGGTTTCCCCAGGAAGGGCTCAATGCTGTCCATGCCCATATAAGGGGCCACGGTCACGGCATCCACGTCCAATTGATCAAAGAAGGCCTCGGCATACTTGCGTGCCGTGTTGCCGATGTCGCCGCGCTTGGCATCGGCGATGATGAAGCAATCGCCCAGGCTGCGGATGTAGGCCACCGTGCTCTCCAGGTCGCGCCAGCCAGCGGCCCCATTGGCTTCGTAAAAGGCCAGGTTCAGCTTATACGCCACAGCCAGGTCGCTGGTGGCTTTGACCATGGCGTGGTTGAACGCCCGGATGGGGTCGTGCAATTCGCGGAATTGCCGGGGCAGCAAGTGCAGTTCGGTGTCCAAGCCCACGCACAACAAGCTCCGCTTTCTCCTGATGGTGTTGATCAATTCCGCCCGCGTCATGTCCCGTTCCCTGTATTCGTTCCGCAAAGGACGCAATTAGACGGCTACTTGGGGCACGCCGTCCGGCACTGGCCTCCACCGCGCCGCTCCCGTCTACATTTGGCCGCAATGGCGGGCCTCCTGCTTACATGCGGCTACATCGTCCTGTTCCTCCTCCTCATCGGGCGCTTGCGTTTTTTCGCGGTTCCGGAACTGGGCAGGCGTACCATCCAAGTCCTTTTCCTGTTGAAGGTGGCCGCGGGAACCGCACTGTGGTGGGTGTACACCTACCACTACACGGACCGCTCCACGGCGGACATTTTCAAGTTTTTCGATGACGGCAACGTGATGTTCAGCGCACTGCCCGCCCATCCCCTGGACTTCCTCCGGATGATCACCGGCATCGGCAACGACAACCCGTACTTCACCGACCACTACTATTCGGTGATGAACAACTGGCACCGGCGCTACGACACGGGCTACTACAACGATGCCCACACGATGATCCGCTACAGTGCGCTGGTACGCCTGTTCTCCTTCGGCGTGTTCCATGTGCACACGGTGTTCTCCGCTTTCCTCTGTCTATTGGGCTTGTTGGCGTTGTACAAGGCCTTCATCGGCTTTGTGCCCGGCATGGGCCGTTTGTTCGCAGCAGGCATTTTCCTTTGGCCCAGCATGCTGTTCTGGGCCAGCGGCCCGATCAAGGAAACCTTGCTGTTCCTGGGCCTGGGACTTTTCCTGCTTCAATTCTTCCGGGCCATGCGGATGCCCTTGGGCCTTGGGGGCTGGGCGTTGATGCTGTTCGGCCTGCTTATCCAACTAGGCCTGAAATCCTACGTGTTGGCCTGCATGCTGCCGGGCCTCGCCGCGTGGTGGTGGTGCTCACGCACGCCCGGCCGCAGCGTCCTGCTGAAATTCACCATCACGCATGCGGCAGCCGCATTGTTGATCGTTGCACTGTCCATGGTGTCACCCTCCTTGGACCTCGTTGCCTTGGTCCAGCGGAAACAGCACGATATGCTCGGCCTGGTTTCACTCACCGGCCCGGGAAGTTTCATCCCCACCGCCGAGATGCAACCGGGCATTGCTGGATTGATGAGGCAGGTGCCGCATGCGCTGTACCTCACCTTCATCGCTCCGTTCACCATGTGGCATGTGGGGCCGCTGGGCCTCGTGGGCGCCTTGGAGAATGCCTTGCTCCTGCTCTTGTTCCCACTGGCCCTGGCCTTTGCACGGCCATGGCGCGAGGTGGACCTGCCCTTATTGCTCTACTGCCTTTCATTTTGCCTGCTCCTGGGTTTGCTGATCGGCTGGACCACGCCAGTGGTTGGGGCCTTGATGCGGTACCGCGTTCCACTTCTTCCTTTTTGGGCACTTGCATCACTGCTCATCGTGGGCCCCAAGCGCATACCCGGATGGCTGACTTCCGAACGACCATGAGAACAACGGTATTTTTCCTGCTGGCCACCACCCTGTTGACGGCTTGTGCCTATAAGAACAAAGAGGCGGACCTGGTGGTGCGCAACGCCCGGATCATCACGATGGACGGCCGCGATACCGTGGCCACGGCCATGGCCATCAAGGACGGGCGGATCCTGGAGCTCGGCGCTGAATACCAGGTCCTGAACCGCTACCGCGCGAAAAAAGTGTATGATGCCGGAACCCGAGTGATCTATCCGGGCTTCATCGATGGCCATTGCCACTTTTTGGGCTACGGCCTGAACAAGCAGAAGGTGGACCTCTCCGGGGCGAAAAGTTGGGCTGAGGTGTTGCGGCGGGTTGAAGCCCACGCCAAGGCCCACCCCGGCACGGGCTGGCTGCTGGGCCGCGGCTGGGACCAGAACTTGTGGCCGGACAAGGCAAACCCCGTGAACGACAGCCTCGATGTGCTCTTCCCTGACCGGCCCGTGCTATTGCAACGGATCGATGGGCACGCCGCCGTGGTGAACCAGGCCGCGTTGGACAGTGCGGGGCTCAATGCGCAAAGCACCATCGCAGGCGGGCTGATGGAAAAGCGGGGAGGAAAGCTTACCGGGCTGCTGATGGACAATGCCGTGGGCGTGTTCCAAAAGATCTTCAACGATGCAGACGAAGCCACCAAGCGCAAAGCCTTGCTGGACGCCCAGCGGGACTGTCTCGCCGCAGGGCTGACCATGGTTTGCGACGCCGGTTTGGACGCGGGAACCATCGCCCTGATGAGGCGCATGGAGGAGGAGGGTGCCTTGAAGATCCGCATCTATGCCATGCTGGCTGATGACAGTGCCAACTTCAGTCGCTACGAAAGCGGGCCGGTGATCGGCGACCGATTGATCGTGCGCGCGGTGAAATGCTATGCAGATGGTGCGCTCGGTTCGCGGGGCGCACTGCTCATCAAGCCATACAGCGATGATCCCGCCGCAGGCCATGGCCTTCAATTGTCATCACGGGAGCATTTCCTGAACGTGGCAAAATGGTGCAAGGACCATGGTTTCCAAATGGCCACGCACTGCATCGGCGACAGCGCCAACCGGCTGTTGCTCGGCGTGTATGGCGAAGTGCTGGGCGGCACCAACGACTTGCGCTGGCGCATTGAACATGCACAGTGCATGGACCCGGCGGACTTCCAGCTCTTCGGCCAGTACAACATCATTCCCAGTGTACAGCCCACGCATGCCACCTCGGACATGCGCTGGGCGATCGAGCGGCTGGGGCCGGAGCGGCTGGCGAACGCCTATGCGAACAAGCGGCTCATGCAACAGAACGGCATGGTGGCCCTGGGCACGGACTTCCCCGTGGAAGGCATCGATCCGCTGAAGACCTTTTATGCCGCGGTGGTGCGAAAAAATGCGGACGGCATTCCGACGGGAGGATTTCAAATGCAAGATGCCCTTAGCCGCCAGGATGCGCTGCGCGGAATGAGCCTTTGGAACGCGATGGCCACCTTCACGGAAAAAGAGGTGGGTTCGCTGGAACCCGGCAAACGCGCGGACTTCGTGGTGCTGGACCGTGACCTGGCCACCACGCCCGGACCTGAACTGCCGCAGGCGAAGGTGGTCGCCACCTTCATCAACGGTGAGCAGCTCTACGGGAATTGACCGGGGGCCCTGGCCTTTCCGTCCAACAGCTCTGCGGCACACGTGTGACCGATGGCCTCGATCGCCTCCAGCTTGCCCAATTCGAACATGGTGAAACGGGACAGCCCGGCCGGTTCCACGAACAGGTGGCACCCCCGCGCCGAACGCATCACCATCTCACGGAAGTTGAGGTGCCAGATCCGGTCCATGGTGCGCCGCATGCTTCGGCCGGGCACAAATGCGGGAAGCGGGTTTACGTGCACGCACACCACTTGGTCCCGTTCGGCTTGAAAGGGTTCCACCGGCATGTTGTTGCTGATCCCGCCGTCCACATAATAGGTGCCCTCGATCCGGACCGGCGGAAACACCAGCGGAATGGCGCAGGAGGCCATGAGTGCGGGAATGAGTTCGCCAGTGCTGAAGATATGCTGCCCGCCTTTTTCCAGGTCCGTGGCTGAGACGAAGAGTGGAACGGGAAGGTCCTCGAAGCGGTGATGGCGGAGCACCCGTTCAAGGAAAGCCTCGATGCGCTTGGAGGCCAAGGTGGGCCGCCGCATGAAACCGGACCGCTTCAGTTCCGCTTGCAGCAGGTCCATCACCTCCACCGGTGATCTTCCGTCCGCGATCAATGCGCCGGCCAGTGCACCTGCACTTGTACCTGAAATGGCACGCGGCCGGACCCCATGTTCCTCAAACGCCCGCAACACGCCAAGGTGCGCCGCACCGCGCACGCCCCCGCCGGACAACACAAAGGGTAGGTATTGCATTCAGACGGAATAAGCTACGGTCCTCAGTGGCATTACTCCTTGATGAAGCGGAGCGAACGGGCATCAGCCCTGCGGTCCAACCGCAACAAATAGGGCCCGCTGGCGAGGTCGCCCACCGCGACCGAAGCCTCTCCCGGGCACAATTGCCCCTGCACAACTTTCCTCCCGCTGGCATCCAGCACCATGAACCGTAAAATTTCCCGTTCACCCGCCAGGCCGCTGAGGTATAACCGGTCCTTCACCGGCACGGGCCAGAGCCGGAGCATGCCCACGCCCGCCTCAGCAATGCCCACGGTGGAAATGAGCACCGTGTCCGAGTGTGCGGAGCAGCCCATACTGTCAGTGACCTGCACGAAGTAGTAGCCGTTGGCTTCGGCCTCCCAAACCTGGCTGTCCGCCGTTGCAATGGGTGCATTGTCCAGGAACCATTGAAAGGACGCGGCGGCAGTGGAAGTCAGCGTCAGTCCGTCAACCGTGATGCCGGCCACGGGCAGCGGCAGGGGTGAAACGATCAAGGTATCACTGGTGCCCTTGCATCCTTGCGGCGTTTCCACCGTGAGCACCAGGGTGTCACCCCCACCCGTCCAAATATCGCGCTGCTCCAGCCCGGTGTTCCAATGGTAGCGGTACATGAAGTCCGGCCCCGAGATCATCACGCTGTCACCCGCGCACACGGTCTGATCTCCGGTGAGCGGCACATTCACCTGCGTGGAGAGAAGGGCATTGAATGCATGGACCTTCCCGTGGCCGTACTGCACGTTCGGCAGTGTTCCCGTAAAGCCGTCCGCATAGGCCGAGGCGTTGATCGCATCGCGCACCATGACGTTGGAGGCCCGCGGGCATTTCTCCAACAGCAACGCTGCCGTTCCGGCCACCACCGGCGAAGCAATGGAAGTACCTCCGTTGCGCATGTGCAGGCTGTCGATCATTTTTTCGGGGGCATTCTGCAGCATGAGCGGCAGCAGGTCCAGCGGCCCGGCACCGAAGGTGACATCACCGGGTGCTGACACATCGGGCTTCAACAACCCTGTACGCGTGGGCCCATGGCTGCTGGAAGGCCGTATCTCGCCGGGCGTTCCTCCCAGGTTTCGCGCTATTCCGTTCACATCCACGTATTGTTGTTGATTGGCGTAATTACCCACGGTGATCACCTGTGGCGAGCAGGCCCAGGAATCCACGATGCTCTGCTGGTCATCCGGTTGCACATAGTGCGTGATGAACGGGAAGTCCACGCTGTCAGGAACATTTGCTATGATCTTCGAGGTGCCGAACGAATCACTGCTCCACACGTCATAGCGCCCGGTGCCGGTGGTCATGAAGCGGTAGTACAACTGGCCCGTTGAATCGGGTTCAGGGATGTAGACTTCCATGTGGTACTGTCCGCCGCGCACATCCGCCTGTGTGAACACCCGGCCCAGTTTATGGCCGTCCACGCTCCACAAGGTGTCCATCACGATCTGCCCCAGCGTGCCTTGGATGTTCCGGAAGGGAATGCGGCCGCGGTAGGCGAAGCCGCCCGTGAACTTGTCCGCGCCGATGCTGTACTGCACGTGGTTGAAGTCCGCCGTATCCGCCCAGAGTTCAAAGTACACCGAGCCCAGGTTCAGCACGCTGTTGGCATTGTAGGCGAACCAGGAGAAGGAGGTGTCCGGCGTCACTTCCGAGTGCAGGTGGTAGGGCGCCAATGCCCCGCTATTCCCGGCCGCACAAACCAGCACGCGCCCAGGTGCGGTGGTGAGCAGCTGATCGATCATCAGGGCAGCCGGGTCCAGGCCATCGTGGCTGCCGTAATAATCCCCGAGGCTCAGATTGATGGCCACGGGTTTGCCCAAGACCGCCGCCTGCTCCACGATGTAGCGCACGGCATCCACCACCGATGCGCTCCAATTGGGATGGCCCAGGTCGTTCGCGACAATGATGAGGTCAGCATCCGGCGCCACCCCGGTGAACCGGCCGCTCGGCCTGTCATGGGCTGCGGCCGTGGCCGCCACCGTGGTGCCATGGCCGTATTGGTTCAAGGGGTCCGTTGCCGGGCAGTTCCCCGCATTGATGGCCGTACTGTCCCACGCTTGGCCATACCCGAACCCGGAGGGGGTGAGCCATTGGTCATAAAGGAAATTCTGGTCCCAGTACCGTAGTACGCGGGTATGGCCCAGGCTGTCCAGGAAATCCGGATGGGTGAAGTCCATGCCCGTGTCGATGATGCCCATGATCACGCCTTTGCCTGTATAGGGCACTGAAAGTGGCGCCAGGCCCATGTGCGCCTCGTTCACATGGGCTTTCACCCGCATGCTGTCATTGAGCGGGGTTCCCTTGGAAAGACTGAAGACGATGCTGCGGACCGCCGGTTCAAGGTCCAGCGCGTCCACGTTCCGGGCTGGCAAGGAGGCCAATGCCCACCCGGGCACGGTCATTTTCACTTCCCCGCCAAGGGCGTGCACGGCCCGTGCAACTGCAGTGGCATCCCCGGAAAGGAAAAGGTCCACTTGCGCTTCCGTCGGCGCTGTTTGCATCCATGCCCGCAACTGGAATCCCACCTTCGACGGCCCTTGCGCAGCAAGGAATCCACTGGTGGAAAAAAGCAATGCGAAGGTCCAATGCCGCGTCTTCATGGGTTGAAGTTAGGCTGAATGCCCTTCGGTCATCTCCCGGAACCCGGGAAGTGCTTGCAGGAACTCGATCTTCCCGTCGGCGTAGTACATGCGGCAACAGTAATGCAACAGGCCGTTCGACACCAACAGGAAAGGCACCTTGAACACGGTGTTATAGCGTGCGGCCTGCTCGAACACGGACTGGTCCATCTTCACTTGGGGCGCTTTGCATTCCACCAGCAACAACGGCTGTCCGCCGGGGCCATGGACCAGGATGTCCGTGCGTTTGGTGAGCTTGTTCAAAACGAGCTTCTTCTCCACAGCGATCAAGGAAACCGGGCATTCGAGCTCATGCACCAGGAAGTTCAACACATGCTGCCGCACCCACTCTTCAGGGGTCAAGGCCACCCAAGCGCGCCGCACGGGATCGAAAATACGTTCGCCCTCCGCGCTGTGTTTAGTTTTGACACCGTGGTCCGGCAGGTTCAAGGATTGCATTCACCCACTAAGAACGAACAAAAGTGAATACCAAGGAGGACATTGTGAAGAACTGGCTGCCCCGGTATACCGGAGTGGCTCTTGGTGACTTCAAACCCTACGTGCTATTGACCAACTTCGACAACTACCTGGACATCTTCGCCGCACAAACGGGTGCCGCCCTGCACGGCCAGGGCAAGCCCATGCAGGTGGCCATTGCGGAGGACATGGTCATGATCAATTTCGGCATGGGCAGCCCCACGGCGGCCACGGTAATGGACCTGTTGAGCGCAATCCGGCCCAAGGCCGTGCTGTTCCTGGGGAAATGCGGCGGCATCAAAAAGAAGAACCAGCTCGGCGACCTGATCCTGCCCATCGCCGCCATCCGCGGCGAAGGCACCAGCAATGACTATTTCCCGCCGGAAGTGCCCGCCCTGCCCAGCTTCATGATCCACCGGGCCGTCAGCGGCGTGATCCGCGACATGGAACTGGACTACTGGAGCGGCACCGTGTACACCACCAACCGCCGTGTATGGGAGCACGACGAGGCATTCAAAGAACGCCTGCGCCGTGACCGGTGCATGGCGGTGGACATGGAAACGGCCACCATTTTCATCACCGGATTCTACAACGAGATATCCACCGGCGCCTTGCTGCTGGTGAGCGACCAGCCCATGATCCCGGAAGGCGTGAAGACGTCTGAAAGCGACAAGAAGGTCACGGGCAATTTCGCGGCAAACCACGTGAAGGTGGGCATCGCCTCCCTGCGCGACATCATCAACGAAGGGCGCTCGGTAAAGCACTTGCGTTTTGAATGAGCGTGACGGACGACTTCCGCAAGATCGTGAAGGATGTACGCGGCGGCGCGTTCAAACCCATTTATTTCCTGCACGGGGAAGAGGCTTACTTCATCGACCGGATCGAGCAGGAGATCGTGCTTCATGGCCTGCTGGAGCATGAAAAAGACTTCAACCTCACCATTCTCTACGGCAAGGATTCCGACCCCGACACCGTAAAGGACACCTGCCTGCGCTACCCCATGATGGCCGAACGCCAACTCGTGGTGCTGCGCGAGGCCCAGACCTGGCGCATTGATGCCTTCGACAAGCTGGAAGCCTATTTCAAGCACCCCACGCCCACCACGGTGCTGGTGATCTGCTACAAGCACAAAAAAGCCGACGGCCGCAAGACCTGGCTGAAGGACCTCGGCAAGAAGCAAGTGGTATTCCTCAGCGACAAGCTCAAGGAGGACAAACTTCCGGAGTGGATCCAGAAATACGTCACCTTCCACAAGCGCCGCATCGGGCCGGTGGAATCCAAGCTGTTGGCCGATCACTTGGGCAGCGACCTCGGCAAGCTCACGAATGAGGTGGAGAAGCTCTGCATCGTCACCGAGGAAGGTGGCGCCGTCACCAGCGACCTGATCGAGCGCAATGTGGGCATCAGCAAGGACCACAATGTCTTTGAATTGCAAAAGGCCATCGGTGCCAAGGACCATCCCAAGGCGCAGCGCATAGCCCATTTTCTGGCATCAGACAAGGAATCGCCCTTTGTAATGACCGTCGGCCTGCTCAGTTCGTACTTCGCCAAACTCGGCATCGTACACGCCAACCAAGGAAAATCGCAAGGAGAGCTGGCCAGTGCGTTGAAAGTCCCTCCCTTCTTCGTGAAGGAATACACCGGAGCGGCCCGGAACTATCCACCGGCGAAACTCAGGGAAGTGCAACACCTGCTCCGCGAAGCGGACATGCGCAGCAAGGGCGTGGGCAACACGAGTACCGATGGCGGGGAGCTGCTGCGGGAACTGGTGGCGCGGGTGATGGTTCCGTGAGGTCCTGTGTCTGGGTGATTCAGTCTTGAGTCTGGAGTCTTCAGTCTGGAGTCATGAGTCTTCAGTCTGGAGTCATGAGTCTTCAGTCTGGAGTCTTCAGTCTGGAGTCATGAGTCTTCAGTCTGGAGTCGTCAGTCCTCAGTCGGGAGTCGGGAGTCTTTACTTGGAATTTGAGGGTTATGGCAAGGATTCAGGAGGTTAGGGCAAAAACCAACGAACAATGGGAAAAGTACAGGACTTGTATGCTTACCAGAAGGGTTTCGCATTGGCCATGGCGATCTTCAAGGTAACCAAAGGATTCCCCAAGGAGGAGATCTACAGCATGACTGATCAGATCCGGCGCAGCTCCCGTTCGGTGGTTGTCAACCTTGCCGAAGCATATCCCCGCAGGCGGACACTGAAATACTTCGAGGCCAAATTGAACGATTGCGAAACTGAACTGGGCGAAACACAGACCTGGCTTGAATTTGCCAAAGCATGCGGGTATCTCGACAAAGACCAACATAACAAGCTATACAACGAAGCAGAGGAGGTTGCCCGCTTGTTGTATGCCATGGTTAAGGATCCGAAGAAGTTCATGTAGGAGTCGGGAGGCTTCAGTCGGAAGTTTTCAGTCCGGAGTCTTCAGTTTTCAGTCCGAAGTCTTCAGTCGGAAGTCTTCAGTCTTCAGTCGGAAGTCTTCAGTCTTCAGTCTTCAGTCTTCAGTCTTCAGTCTTCAGTCTTCAGTCTTCAGTCTTCAGTCCGAAGTCTTCAGTCGGAAGCCTTCAGTCTTCAGTCCTGAGTCTTCAGTCGGGAGTCGGGTCGAGCTCACGACTCAGGACTCCGACTTATGACTTCAGGACTCCAGACTGAAGACTCAGGACTCCCGACTCACGACTTCAGAACTCACGACTTCAGAACTCACGACTTCAAAGAAACCTCCGGTACCTTCGCGGCCTCTATGGAAAAGATGGAACTTCCCAAGCGCTACGAGGCGAAAGCCGTTGAGGACAAGTGGTATCCACATTGGCTCGAAAAGGGCTATTTCCACTCCGTGCCCGACCAGCGCGAGCCCTACACCGTGGTGATCCCCCCGCCGAACGTGACCGGCGTGCTGCACATGGGGCACATGCTGAACAACACCATCCAGGACGTGCTGGTGCGCCGTGCGCGGATGCAAGGCAAGAACGCCTGCTGGGTGCCGGGCACCGACCACGCCAGCATCGCCACGGAAGCCAAGGTGGTGAAACTGCTCGCCGAGCAAGGGATCAAGAAAAGCGCCATCGGCCGGGAGAAATTCCTGGAACATGCCTTTGCCTGGAAGGAGAAGTACGGCGGCGTGATCCTGGAGCAACTGAAGAAGCTCGGTGCCAGTTGCGACTGGGAGCGCACGCGATTCACCATGGAGCCGGACCTCAGCGAGGCCGTGATCGATGTCTTCATCGACCTGCACAAAAAGGGACTCATCTACCGCGACTTCCGCATGGTGAACTGGGACCCCGTGGCCCTCACCGCCGTGAGTGATGAGGAGGTGATCCACAAGGAGGTGAACTCCAAGCTGGTGCATGTGCGTTACCGGGTGGAAGGCTCCGAAGAAGAGTACATCACCATCGCCACCACGCGCCCCGAGACCATCCCCGGCGATACCGCCGTGGCGGTGCACCCAGATGATCCCCGCTACACGCACCTCAAGGGCAAGCGCGTGATCGTGCCCTTGGTGGACCGCCCGGTGCCCGTGATCTTCGACGACTACGTGGACCGCGAGTTCGGCACCGGCGCCCTGAAAGTGACGCCCGCACACGACACCAACGACCACGAGATCGGCAAGCGGCACAACTTGGAAGTGATCGATACGCTGGAACCCAACGGCACCATGAGCACAGCCGCGCAGGTCTGCGTGGGCGAGGATCGTTTCGTGGCGCGGAAGAAGATCACCAAGCTGCTGGAAGCAACCGGCGCGGTGGTGAAGGTGGAGGACATCGTGAACAAGATCGGCGTGAGCGAACGCACCGATGCGGTGATCGAGCCGCGCCTCTCCCTGCAGTGGTTCGTGCGCATGGCCGAGCTGGCCAAGCCCGCGCTGGAGGTGGTGAACAACGGCCGGGTGAAGTTGCATCCACAGAAATTCACCAACACTTACCGCCACTGGATGGAGAACGTGCGCGACTGGTGCATCAGCCGCCAACTGTGGTGGGGCCAGCGCATACCGGCGTGGTACAACGGGAATGGTGATGCCACGGTGTGCAAGACCGAAGCCGAAGCCATGGCACAGTTCAAGGCGGCCGGACAAAGCACCTCCGGCATCCGGCAGGATGAAGACGTCATGGACACCTGGTTCAGCAGCTGGTTGTGGCCCATCAGCGTGTTCGACGGCATCAAGGACCCGGAGAACGCGGACATCAAGTACTACTACCCCACAAACGACCTGGTGACCGCGCCGGAGATCCTCTTCTTCTGGGTGGCGCGCATGATCATGGCCGGCATGGAATACCGCAAGGAAGTACCGTTCCGGAACGTGTACCTCACCGGTATCGTGCGCGACAAGCAGGGCCGCAAGATGAGCAAGAGCCTGGGCAACAGCCCCGATCCGCTGGACCTCATCGCCAAGTACGGCGCGGACGGCGTGCGCACGGGCATGCTCTTCTCCTCCCCCGCAGGCAACGACCTGCCCTTCGATGAAAGCCTCTGCGAGCAGGGCCGCAATTTTTCCAACAAGATCTGGAATGCGTTCCGGCTGGTGAAGGGCTTTTCCGTCGGCGATACGGAGCAGCCTGCAAGCCATGCTGCGGCCTGCGCATGGATGCGTTCCCGGATCGACCGCAGCACGACCGAGATCGACGGGCTGTTCGCGCAATTCCGCATCAGCGAGGCTTTGATGGCCACCTACAAATTGGTGTGGGACGATTTCTGCAGCTGGTACTTGGAAGCGGTAAAGCCCGCCTTCAAGGATGGCGTGGCCGAGCCGATCGATGCCGCCACGTACGATGCCACGCTCACGCTCTTCGAGGACCTGCTGAAACTGCTGCACCCGTACATGCCCTTCCTCACCGAGGAGCTGTGGCACCACCTGCGTGACCGCAACGAAGGCGAGGACATCATCGTGGCCACTTGGCCCACGGGCGGAACGGGTGATGCGAAGCTGGAAGCTGAGGTGCAGCATGCCTTCGACTTAGTGACCGCCGTGCGCGGGGTACGCAATGAACGCGGGCTTTCACCGAAGGAACCGTTGCAAGTCGGTCCAACGTCATTGTCCATCCTGTCCGCCGCCACGGCCTCCTTGGTGGACAAGCTCGCCAACACGGGGCCGCTTGCCGGTCCGTTCAAGTCCATCCCTGCAGGGGCCACGGCGGTTTTCTCCGGAAGCACGGAATACGCGGTGATCCTCCCGGAAATGGACAGCGCCGCCGAAGCGCGCGCCCAGCAGGCTGGCGCCCGCGTGGGCATCAGCCAGGCGCACGAGTCCGCGGCCCTGCACGTGACGGGCAGCGCCGCCTACATCGACGACCTGCCCGAGCTGGCCGGCACCCTGCACTGCGCGCTGGGCCTGTCGCCCGTGGCAGCCGGCCGTCTGCTGGAGATGGCGCTGGATGCCGTGCAGGCCCTGCCCGGCGTGGTGCGGGTGCTGACGGCGGCCGACCTCCC
>CALMYC010000082.1 GCA_937873385.1 uncultured Flavobacteriales bacterium
GTGCCGTAGATGTCCAGCGGGCCGGTCGCGTGCTCCTCGTCCAACGCCTCGTTGCAGATGGGGTAAACGGCGGCGGTGCTCGCCGTGAAGACCTTTTCCACGCCGGATATGCCGGCCGCACCGTCCAGCACATGGATGGTGCCGTTGATGTTGATGTCCGCCGCCTCCACGGGATGGCTGTTGCAGTAGGGGATGAAATGGATGGCCGCCAGGTGGAGCACCCATTGCGGGCGCACCTCGGCCAATACATGCCCCACGGCTTCCCGGTCCCGGATGTCCACCTTGAGGAATTGCGCGTCAGGGACCGGTGCCAGTTCCCTGCGCCCGAAGGAAAGGTTGTCCAAGATGCTTACGCTGTGGCCTTGTGCCACCATGAGCTTGGCCAACGCAGAACCGATGAAGCCCGCGCCACCTGTGATGAGAATGCGTTTTTCCACCGGGCGAAGGTAGTGAAGGGCCCTGCTGGCCCCCAAGCCGGCCGAAGCAATGACCCGCCAATGACCGCGACCGTGGGCGTGCCGGCCGGTTGAAACCGGAAGATGCAGCAGTATGACCACCACGACCCGGAAACGCTTTGCCACAGTGCATTTCATGCATTTCCGCTCCTCATCGGGAACAGAGCCCAGCATTCATGGCGTAGCTGCCTGGGCTGTGCATTGCCGGGCACTGCTATGTCCTCTCTGGCTTGATCGGGGTTGAATGGCATCGCAGGGGCTGTGCAGGTTGCCATGAACGCTCGGCACCGGCAGCCGTGGTGCGTTCATGTTGTCGTGCACGGGCAGGTGCTGCGCCATCCACGGCTACATTTGCCGGGGTAGGCGGACATGGCACACTTGGGCGCAGCATGAGGCAATTTTTACGGGAGCATTTCCAAGTGGTGTTCTTTATTTTATCCTGGGTGTTGATCGCCCGCTGGGCTGGTTCCCTGCTCTACGTTGTGCTGCCGTTAAGCGTGTTTTTGTTTCGCCGCGCTGGCCGGTGGCAGGACATTGTCTTTTGCTTCATTATGTGCCTTGTGTTCTCCGACATGATCCGGGGGTTGCCGGGCATGGACGTGATGAAATCCGCGAAATCCTTGTACATCCTGGCCATGGCCCTGGTCCTCCTGGTGGATCAAGTCCAGATGCAGCCTTTGGCCCGCCTGTTCACCATATTCCTTCCGTTCTTTGTTTATGCATTCTTTCCCATCTTCTTTTCCCCCGTTCCTTTTGCTGCGATCGAAAAGACGGTTTCATACGCATTGATCTTCCTGGTGGTGCCTAACTATGTCTTGTACTGTTTCCGTTTGTATAAATGGGATTTCTTCAAGAACCTGGTCTGGTTTGTTGTGCTCATGCTCATTTCCCAGCAGCTGATGCGCCTCAGCGGCAGTCCCGGGCAATACTTGATCACCGACCGGTTCCGCGGTTTTTTCGGAAACCCGAACGGCATGGCCATCTTCGTTTACTTGTCGTTGGTCCTGTTCATGGTCGTCAATCATTTGCACCGCGGGCTGTTTTCCCGCTCCGGCCAACTGGTGATCTACGCCGTTCTTTTCTATTATTTGATCACCTGTGGGGCCCGAACCGCCTTGATGGCCTCACTGATGTTCATGCTGTTCATCCAGTTCTTCCGGATTTCCGTGCTATTGGGCATCATCTCCTTCATCGCGTTCATTGGGGTGAGTGAGCTGCTGGCAAGTAACCTGCCCGCGATCATCACCGCCATGGGGCTTCAGAATTACTTGCGCGTGGATACCATCAGCGACGGGTCCGGCCGGTACATCGCGTGGACCTATGTTTGGGACCTGATCAACCACCACGGGTACTTTCTGTTCGGGGCAGGTTTTGAGAACGAAGGCTACCTGATGCTCAAAGCCTATTCCTATTTGTCCCGGTTGGGCCACGAGGGGGGAGTCCACAATTCCTACTTGGCGTTCTGGCTCAACGTCGGGATCGTCGGCTTGTTGATCTATTTCCGCAGCTTTGTCCTGATCTTCATCAAGGCCAGCAAGAACACGTCCATCGCCTTTGCCGTGATGTTCTCCGTCCTCTTTTCAATCCTCTATGAAAGTTGGTTGGCGGGCTCCTTGAACCCGTACACCATCATGTTGTTGATCATCCTCACCGTGATGTCCGAGGAGGAGATCATCGGGTCCATTGGCCGGGAATCCGCGGAGGAACCGGCTGCGGAGGAGGTGCCCGCCAAGCCGCAGTTGGTGCTCCCTGCCCGCTAAGCCGTAAGTTCACCGGCTGAATCAATACCTGCATGCGAATCCTAGTGACCGGCGGTGCCGGATTCATTCCCAGCGCCATCGCCATCCGTTTGGCCGGCCTTCCGGACACCGAGGTGGTGGCCGTGGACAACCTCGCCACCGGCGACCTGCGCAAGCTGGAGCTGGACCGGCACAGCAACCTCCGGTTCATCAAGTGCGACGTGAACCGCTTCGAGGACATCAGCAGCGTGTTTTATGCATTCCGCCCCGAATATGTGTTCCATTATGCGGCCGTGGTGGGGGTGAAGCGCACCACGGACCATCCCGTATTGGTGCTGCATGACATTGACGGCATCCGCAATGTGCTCGACCTCTGCAAGAACTGCGGGGTGAAGCGCGTGTTCTTCAGCAGCAGCAGCGAAGTGTACGGCGAGCCCGTGGAGTTCCCTCAAAATGAGCACACCACCCCGCTGAACAGCAAGCTGCCCTATGCCATCGTGAAGAACATCGGCGAGGCCTTCCTGCGCAGCTACCATCAGGAATTCGGCCTGCAGTACACGGTCTTCCGCTTCTTCAACACCTATGGGCCCAAGCAGAGCAAGGATTTTGTGGTGAGCAAGTTCATCCGTGCCGCGCTCAACGGTGAAGACATCACCATTTACGGCGATGGCAGGCAAACGCGGACGTTCTGTTACATCGATGACAACATTGAGGCCACCACCAATGCGTTCAAGAACGGTGAGGTGGTGAATGACGTGGCCAACATCGGCAACGATCTGGAGACCTCGGTGCTGGAGCTGGCCAACCTGGTGGTGCAGCTCACCGGCAGCCGTTCCAAGATCGTCCACCTGCCACCGTTGGAAGTGGGGGACATGACCCGGCGCAAGCCCGACATCGCACGCATGCGCGCCCTCCTGGGCCGTGACCTGCTCCCGCTGCGCACGGGCCTGGAGCGTGTGCTCGCCGAACCCCGTTTCATCCTGGACTGATCCCCGGCCATGTGCGGCATCGCTGGCATAGCCGGGCCTGAGCAACATGCTGCCGGTGCGGAGGAGCGGCGCGCCGCAGCCGGACGCATGGCCCAGGCCATGGCCCACCGTGGGCCCGATGCCCAAGGCCTTTGGCAGGGAAATGGCGTGGTGCTTGCCCACCGCCGCCTCAGCATCATCGATCCCGGCCCGGCGGGCAACCAGCCGTTCTGCAGTGCCGATGGTGCGCATGTGATCGTGTACAACGGCGAGATCTACAACTTCCGGGAGCTGCGTGCCGCGCTCAGCGGCCATTCCTTTCGCACCAGGAGCGACACGGAAGTGCTGCTCGCCGCATGGAGGGAGTGGGGGGAGCAATGCCTGGACCGACTGGAGGGCATGTTTGCCTTTGCCGTATGGGACACGCGGCAGGAGGTGCTCTCCCTGGTGCGCGACCGTTTCGGCATCAAGCCGCTCTATTACCACACCAGTGGTGCCCGGCTTGCTTTCGCCAGCGAGCTGCGGGCGTTGCTGGCCTCCGGGATGGTGCCCCGCAAACTGGACCAGGAAGCCTTGGTGGACCACTTGCGCCGCGGCGCCGTGCATGCCCCGCGCACCATGGTCAAGGAGGTGCACATGCTCCTTCCCGGCCATCTGTTGCAGTGGTCGGTGAAGGGCATGGAAAACAGGCCGTGGTGGACCCTCACGGCCCAGGTGGACCCGGCGGCCGGCGGGGAACCGCGTGAACGGATCCAGGCCGGGGTACGCACGCGCTTTGTGCGTGCCGTGGAAAAGCGCCTGGTCTCCGACGTGCCCTTCGGTGCATTCCTCAGCGGGGGCATTGACAGCAGCGCCGTTGTTGGCGCAATGGCCCAAGTGTCCACCACGCCTGTGCACACCTTCACGGTCACCTTCGACGAGGCAGAGTTCAGCGAGGCGCGCTATGCCAAGCTCATTGCCGACAAATTCGGTACGCGGCACACCGAGGTGCGCCTTCGCCCCGACGACATGTTGAAGCTGCTGCCGCAGGCCTTGGCCGGCATGGACCACCCCAGTGCGGACGGCCCCAATACATGGGTGGTGAGCAAGGTGACCAAGGAGGCCGGGGTCTCCATGGCCCTGAGCGGGCTTGGCGGCGATGAGGTGTTCGCCGGTTATGCCGTGTTCAAACGTTCGCTTGCCCTGCTGCGCCGGAACAAGGTGATGGCCGTGCCGCGCCCCTTGCGGTTGTTGGCTGGCACGGCATGGGAAAAAATGCAGCGGGGCGCGGCCGGTTGGAAGGTGCAGGAACTGCTCAAGCTGCAGGGCTGGTCCATCGCGGATACCTATCCCTTGTCACGCCTTGCGTTCAACGATGCCGAACTTTCAAGCCTGTTGGCGGGGCCGTCCATTGGCCCGGACGAAGTAGCGTTGTACGTGCACCGGCTGCTGGGCGCCGCCGGAGCGGACCGCTTGCCGTTGCTCAGCCAGGTGAGCGTGGCGGAGCTGTGCACGTACCTGCCCGATGTGTTGTTGCGGGATGCGGACCAGATGTCCATGGCCCATGCCCTGGAAGTGCGCACACCCTTCCTTGACCACCACCTGGCCACGTATGTGCTCGGGATCCCCGACTCCGCGAAATATCCCCACACGCCGAAGAAATTGCTCACGGATGCCTTGGGAAACCTGCTTCCGCCCGAGGTGACCCAACGGCCCAAGATGGGATTCACCCTGCCTTGGGACCATTGGATGCGGGACCCGCTCCGCACGTTCTGCGCGGACCGGCTTTCCGGGCTCGCCAAGCGCCCGCAGTTCCGTGCAGCGGGCATTGAGCGGTTGTGGTCCCGCTTTCTGCACCGCGACCCCGCGATCACCTGGAGCCGTGTGTGGATGCTGGTGGTGCTGGAGGAGTGGCTCCAGGCGAACCAGGTGGATTAGCGGACATCTCAATCTTATCCTTCGGGCTGCACTTGGGTCTTTCACGGCCAGTTTTCGTTGCTTAATCCTCACCTAGCCACCGGCTATGCTCCGGTTTCGCGCCTCTTCTGGCCGCGAAATCCCACAAGCTCGCTACCAAAAAAAATTGAGATGCCCCTAGTGCCGGGGAGAACGTGTGGCCGGTTCATGCGGGGCCACGTGGATGCTCCACCAATTGGCGAAGGCGAAATGCGGCCACAGCCGTTTGCCCGTAATGGTGCCTTGTGCCAGGGACTTCCGGAATTCCGGGGAATACATCCGCAACGAATCGTCCATGGTAAGCAGCAGGTCGCGGTGGCGAAGCGCTTCCTTGGCATTGAGGACGTCCTGCATGGGGATCTCAAACCCCACTTTGGGCCTGTCGACGATCTGATCGGGCAACAGCTTGCGGGCAAAGTCCTTCAGGGCCAGCTTTTCACCCCGCGGGCCCACCAGCAGGTCCATGTGGAGGCGCAGGGCCTGTTCCACCAGCCGGTGGTCAAGGAACGGAACGCGGGCTTCGATGGACGCCGCCATGGACATGCGGTCCACCCGCGCAAGGAGGTACTCCGGCAAATGGAAGTGCAGGTCGAAGGCACTGAGCCGCTGCAACAGGTCCGCATCGCCGTATTCGGCGGCCGCATAGCTGGCCAGCACGCTGCCATAGGGGGCACGCGCCTGGTCCAGGAATTCCCGGCTGAACACGGTGGCGGGGTCCACCATGTCCAGGGCATCAATGCCCCCCCAAATGATGTATTCGCCCCGCAGGTGCCGCTTCAACCACGCGGCCCATTGTGGTTTCCGTTGGCGCACCAGCGGGTGGCCCAAGGCCATGGCGCGCAAGGCCAGGCGCGGCATGGATCCCAGGAATTTGTTCACGCGGAACGCATCGTGCCAGTGCCTGTACCCGATGAAGATCTCATCCGCCCCTTCACCGCTCAGGCACACCTTCACCCCTTCGGCCCGGGCACTTTCGCTCAGCAGCAGCAAGGGCCCGCATGCACTGTTGGCAATGGGCTCATCCAGGATGTTGAACACCCGCTGCTGCGCGGCCAGGTATTCTTCCGGGGAAATGGTGATGGGATGGTGCCTTGTGCCGAGGTGCTCGGCCACCTGCCGGGCATACCCCAGCTCGCTGCGGTAGCCCGGGATGCGTTCATCAAAGCCGATGCTGAAGGTGTTCACCCGGCGGCCCTTGGAGGCCAATGCCGTGATCACGGATGAATCCAAACCGCCGGAGAGGTAGGTGCCCACTTCCACGTCCGCCACCATCTGGAGGTCCACGGCCGCCTGCAGCAGCTCCATGCACGGGCGCGCATCACCCAGGTCGCGGCCGTTGCGGGCCAGCCGCAGCGGATGCCAATACCGCTCCGGCCGTGGCGTTTCCCCATCGCGCAGTTCCATGCAGTGCGCGGCGGGGAGTTTTTGGAGGCCGTCATAGAATGTCGCTGCCCCTTCCACTTGCATGAAGTTGAAAAAGCCGAAGAGCTCCGCCCGGTTCACGCTGCGCGGCCCCAGGAATGCCTTGGGCTCGCTGGCGAAGGTGAACACCCCGTCCGCATGGCGGTAATAAAAGGGCTTGATGCCCATCCGGTCACGCGCGGCGAACACGGTGCCCTGTTCATTGTCGAGGAGCACAAAGGCGAACATCCCGTTGAGGCGCTCCAAGGCGGCCTTGCCCCACTGGATGCAGGCGCGCAACAGGGTTTCAGAGTCGGAATGGTCCGTGGTGAACCGGTGGCCCAGGGCGGCCAACTCCGCGCGCAGCGCCCCATTGTTGTAGATCTCGCCGTTGAACACCAGCCAGTAGCGCCCATCCGGGGTGCACATGGGTTGGTTGGCGTTGGCGGCCAGGTCCAGGATGGACAAGCGGGCGTGCGCCAGCCGCCACCGCACCTTGCGCGGCGGTGTTTCCAGGCTGTCCGAGGCCACGGTGACCCGTGCATCCGGCCCCCGGTAAGCCAACCGGGCAATGTCAAATGTTTCCAAGGAGGTGGCTTGGTTGCGCCAGGTCACAGAGCCTGCTATGCCGCACATCTCCTTGTTCGCTGCGTGGTTAGCCTGCACAAGCCAGGCACGTGTGGTTTTTCATCCGTGCCTGGCCAAGGGGCCACGGAGCCAAAGGTAGATGCGGGTGCGGCTGGTCAAGTTGGATGGAAGCGAATTCGTGGCGCGGGGCTTTTGGTCGCATGGGAACAGGGTGGACGGGAGGCATTTTGAAGAGGCGTGCATACTTGCGTTTCCCACACGCACCAGGGGTGTTTATGCCGGGCCGCCGGGGCATGCAATCCCGATCCGGGAGAATGCCTCCATGAAAAAGGGGGCCGAAGCCCCCTCTTTGCAATGCCTGGACCACGGGATCAGAATTTGGCGCGGCTCTTGCGGCCGATGCGCTTTTTGCCGCGCATCCAATTGTAGCGCTGGTGGTAGAAGTTGGATTGGCCCCGCAGCACATAACTGTAGGTAAAGGTCATGGTGAGGTAGCTGTCGTTGTGCGTGGGGTCGCCGCGCTTCAGGCCAGCGCCGTACTGCACCAGTTCCACGGGGTTGGGGGTGGTGCCTCCGGGCCCGTAGATGTAGCTGGTCTGGTTGGCCAGTTCGGCGGCGGTGCCACTGGCGCCACCGGGCAGTGCATGGGGGTCCGCGTACACCGTGCTGGCATCATCCAGGTAGTCGCTGAAGGTGGTCCGCCATCCGAAATCCCAGCCGATGCGGTGGCGGCGCTTGAAGGTGAAGTGGAAGCCCAAACCGGCGGGAACGGCGAAACCCAAGGAGGAGTAGTTGGCAAGCTCCGTGTCCATGTCACGCAGTTTGTAGTACTCGCCCGAATGGTTGATCTGGCCCTTTGGATTGCTCAAGTACAGGGCGGCGCCCACGTACGCGAACAAGCGGAAATCCGTGCGGTACCGGCCACGGCCCCCGAGGTCGTTGTCCTGGAAAATGGTGAACTCGGGCCTTGCATAGAGTTCAAACATGTCATTGCGGAAACTCAGGTTGCGGCCCACGCGTGCGGGGTTCGTGCTCAGGTAGTCGCCCCCTTGGATGCGGTAGTACAGGATGCCCGAATTCACTGAGATGGTGCGGTTGATCTTGTAGCGGGCGAATCCTCCAATGGCCCAACGCGTTTGGGACAGTTTCATGTCCCAAACGAAATCCTGGCGTGTTTTTTCCTTGCCGCCCATTTCGCCGAGGTAGTTGGCACCACCCAGGTGTACGCCCACATCCCACTTGTATTGGGCATGGGCATCCGTGGCCAGCAATGCCGCGGCAAGCACGCCCAGTGCAAGGTGTAGTCTTCCTGCCTTCATGCGTTGGTTCTCCGATTGACTGGCAAACATAGCGAACAGATTCTTTTTCAACGACAAATCTCCATCCAAGGGTTTTCAACACAGGGGCTTGCACCTCATGGTTCTACCTTCGCGGCCCTTCACCCATTAGCACCTGAAGCTCTTGCCCAACCGCATTACATCCCTCTTCGGCATCCAATGGCCCCTGGTGCAGGCGGGCATGATCTGGGCATCGGGGTGGCGCCTGGCTTCCGCCGTGAGCAATGCGGGCGGGCTGGGCATCATCGGCTCGGGCTCCATGTATCCGGACGTGCTCAAGGAACATGTTCAAAAGTGCAAGGCCGCCACCAGCAAGCCCTTCGCGGTGAACATCCCCATGTTGTACCCGGCCGTGGAGGAGCACATCGCCACGGTGATCGCGGAAAAGGTGCCCATCGTCTTCACCAGCGCCGGCAACCCCGCCACATGGACCGCCAAGTTGAAGGAGGCCGGGATCACCGTGGTGCACGTGGTGGCCAGCGTGAAATTCGCCCTGAAGGCCGAGGCCGCAGGGGCCGATGCCGTCGTGGCCGAAGGCTTTGAGGCCGGAGGGCACAACGGCAGGGAGGAGACCACCACCATGGTCCTGGTGCCGCTGGTCCGTGATGCCGTAAGGATCCCGGTGATCGCCGCGGGCGGCATTGCCGACGGTCGCAGCATGCTGGCCGCCATGGCTTTGGGTGCGGACGGCGTGCAGATGGGCAGCCGCTTTGTCTGTTCCGTGGAGGCCAGCAGCCATCCGGCCTTCAAGCAGCATGTGGTGGAGAGCAGGGAAGGGGACACGCTGCTCACCCTGAAGGAACTGGCGCCGGTGCGCATGATGCGCAATCCTTTTTTCGAGGAGGTCCGGCAAGCCTATGCCAACTGCGCCTCCGTGGATCAACTGAAGGCGTTGCTGGGCCGCGCCCGCGCCAAGCGCGGCATGTTCCAGGGCGACCTGGAGCAGGGGGAGCTGGAGATCGGCCAGGTTGCCGCGGGCCTGAACGACATTTTGCCCGCCGGCGAGATCGTGCGGCGGGTGATGGCGGAATTTGTTGGTGCACAAAACCAAGTTGCCGGATGGGACATCGGGAGGGGCATTTGATCGCAGCGCCCAGTGAACCATGACCGGCCCGGGAACGTCCTTACCGGGCATAACGATCGCCATGGAATTGCGTTGGTGGAAGGTGCGCGGACCAGCGTTGGCCATCCTTCTTTTGGTTACGGCGGGATCACAGGCCGCCGTGCTTGACCCCCCGTCGCTGCGCTGCATTTCGGTCGGGGGCGGCGGCGCGGCCACGCTTTCGTGGGTCATCCCGCCCGATCCCGGAGGGGATTTCCTGCGGTACGAGATTTTCCGGTCCAACACCCCCGGCGGCCCCTTTGCACTGGTGGCCCCGGTGGCCGTCCATGCCCAGAACAGCTTTACCGATGCCGCTGCGGGCGCCAACGCCGGCCCGCGCTACTACTACCTCACCACGGTGTCCACGGCGCCGCCGCCGAATACCTCCGTGCCCAGCGATACGCTCGCTTCCATCTTCATCCAGGTCACCCAAAGCGTTCCGCTCGGCAGCTCGGTGGTGGATTGGAACTTGCCCCATACGCCGCCATTGGGCACATCCGGAGTGTATGCCCCGGTGTTCATGGAGCATCCCATGGGCACGTGGACCCGAACGGACAGCGTCGCGAACCATGTGCATCATTGGCAGCGCGTGGTGAGCATTTGCGGTGATTCGCTCAACTTCAGGGTGCAATTGCCCGACAGTTCCGGGTGCACCTCGGTGAGCAGCGTGACCGGCGCCATGTTCCAGGACATCACCCCGCCATCCATCCCCATCGTGGCCTTCGTCAGCGTGGACACCACCACCAACCTGTCCACGGTGACCTGGAACCCCAGCCCCGAACTGGATACCCAGGGCTACATCATTGTGCAGAACACACCGGGCGGCAACGTGATCCTGGACACCATCTACGGCCGGCTGGACACCACGTACGCATGGTTGTTGAGCACCGCTTCCAACGGCGCGGAATCCTTTACCATCGCAGCCATTGACACGTGCTACAAAGGCACCCCCCCAAGCCCCAACACCAGCGCCACCAACGCCCCGCACACCACCGTGTGCACCAGCACCAGCTACGACCGCTGCGCCGGCACCATCCTCGTGCACCGCACCAATTACGGGGGCTGGCCCATGGGCCACTATGAACTGTATGGACGCATGGACAACGCCGGCCCTTGGGGTTACCTGGCCACCATGGACCCGGCCACTTCGGACTACCTGCACGTGAACGTGGTGCCGGGCCATACCTACTGTTACTTGGTCAAGGCCGTGGGCGCGCGGAGGCAGCAATCCTTTTCCAACACCGCCTGCCGCACTACCTCTTATCCCGCCATTCCGCAGTGGAACTACCTGCGCACCGCCACCGTGGCGGCCGGCAACGTGGTGCTGGTCACGGACAGCACCGACCCCGGGGGCTACACCCGGCGCCTGGTGCTGCAGCGCACCAGCAATGGCGGGCCTTGGGAGGAGGTGGGCGCAATGCCCGGACCGGTGGCCCCCGTGGTCACCTTCACCGATGCCGATGCCTTCACGGCGGACCGCAGTTACAACTACCGCATCCTGGTGGAGGACAGTTGCGGCAACACCGTGACCACCAGCAACCTCGGCACCTCCATCCTGCTCACCGTTACGCCCGATCCCGGTGGGGCAAACACCCTGCGCTGGAACGGCTACGTGCAATGGGCGGGTGCAGTGCAGGGCTATGCCGTGTACCGCAGCGTGGCCGATGGTCCTTTCCAACTGATCGGCGCCACCGCCGCGGACCAGTGGCAATTCGTGGACAACGTGGAAGGCTTTTACCAGAGCCCCGGCAAGTTCTGCTACTACGTGCAGGCGGTGGAGGCCGGCAACCCAGCGGGCATCAACGCCACATCGGAAAGCAACAACGTGTGCGCCATCCAGCAAGAGGAAGTGTGGGTGCCCAACGCCTTCATCGAGGGCGGCTACAACAACACCTTCAAGCCCGTGCTGGCCTTTGCGGACGTGTCGCGCTACGAGTTCACCCTCTTCAACCGCTGGGGCCAGCAGATCTGGACCACCAACAACCCCGACCTGCCGTGGGACGGCCGCATCAATGGATCAGTGGTGCCGCAAGGGGTGTACGCCTGGTATTGCGCCGTTCGCAACGGCGCCGGAAAAACCGTGGAGAAGCGCGGCACGGTGACGTTTGTGGCGGGGCGGTGAGGAGGCGTGGAGCGCGGACGTGCAACACCTATACAGCAAACGCCGCAGGCGTGAGTTTTCCAGTGGGGCCCGGAGGGCTCCGATGGAAAACTCAAGGTTGTGATCTGCTTTCAATTCTTTCCTTTGTGGGTAGCTGATCCAACTAGCTCTTCCTTCAATGTTTTCACCTTCAAGTTGTGATCTGCTTTCAATTCTTTCCTTTGTGGGTAGCTGATCCAACAATGAAAAAGAAAGGAAACATGGGGTGGTGTTGTGATCTGCTTTCAATTCTTTCCTTTGTGGGTAGCTGATCCAACTCCAGGGCACGCTCCTTCCATGATTCCCCTAGTTGTGATCTGCTTTCAATTCTTTCCTTTGTGGGTAGCTGATCCAACATATTCACCGGCATGTACCGAAGGTAATCAGTTGTGATCTGCTTTCAATTCTTTCCTTTGTGGGTAGCTGATCCAACCTTCGCCATCAACGGCGTGGTGCATGATGCGTTGTGATCTGCTTTCAATTCTTTCCTTTGTGGGTAGCTGATCCAACGTAACCTCACGACCAAGCGGCAAGCAGGCGGTTGTGATCTGCTTTCAATTCTTTCCTTTGTGGGTAGCTGATCCAACATCCAACGATGGCGAACCTGTAGAAATCCAGTTGTGATCTGCTTTCAATTCTTTCCTTTGTGGGTAGCTGATCCAACGAATTAAACATCAAAAGCGTTTTGATCCCGTTGTGATCTGCTTTCAATTCTTTCCTTTGTGGGTAGCTGATCCAACCCCCACTCTTTACTATGCCGCAGCTTATTTGTTGTGATCTGCTTTCAATTCTTTCCTTTGTGGGTAGCTGATCCAACCAGAATGCCGGTACCGCAGGCGCGATCCGAGTTGTGATCTGCTTTCAATTCTTTCCTTTGTGGGTAGCTGATCCAACGCGCTGGAGATGCTCGGCTACGATGCCGAGGTTGTGATCTGCTTTCAATTCTTTCCTTTGTGGGTAGCTGATCCAACAATGAAGGCGAGCATCCGCGCGCGCCGTGCGTTGTGATCTGCTTTCAATTCTTTCCTTTGTGGGTAGCTGATCCAACGCGATGATGAAGAGAGCAGCGAAAAAAGAGTTGTGATCTGCTTTCAATTCTTTCCTTTGTGGGTAGCTGATCCAACTAGAATTACGTTTCCGTCTTTTTCCACGTAGTTGTGATCTGCTTTCAATTCTTTCCTTTGTGGGTAGCTGATCCAACACTTGGCGTATTCATCATTTGTTTGGTGCCGTTGTGATCTGCTTTCAATTCTTTCCTTTGTGGGTAGCTGATCCAACACGTTGAGCAGCATCACGGCCATCAATGCGTTGTGATCTGCTTTCAATTCTTTCCTTTGTGGGTAGCTGATCCAACCCAAGCTCAGTGGCTTCATTGTCGCTGCTTGTTGTGATCTGCTTTCAATTCTTTCCTTTGTGGGTAGCTGATCCAACGTTGGCGGGAGCTTGATACTCCACGTCCGGTTGTGATCTGCTTTCAATTCTTTCCTTTGTGGGTAGCTGATCCAACCACCTGAAAGTGGAATTCAGCACCTACCCTGTTGTGATCTGCTTTCAATTCTTTCCTTTGTGGGTAGCTGATCCAACTCAGGTGTTGTTCCATGGTTCAAATGGGTTGTTGTGATCTGCTTTCAATTCTTTCCTTTGTGGGTAGCTGATCCAACTACGCCTGTGGTTCCTGTTGCTCATTGTGCGTTGTGATCTGCTTTCAATTCTTTCCTTTGTGGGTAGCTGATCCAACGCGCGTGGTGGGCAGGTTCCACAACGCGGTGTTGTGATCTGCTTTCAATTCTTTCCTTTGTGGGTAGCTGATCCAACGAGCGTCAAGATTTCATTGACCGGCCCGTGTTGTGATCTGCTTTCAATTCTTTCCTTTGTGGGTAGCTGATCCAACAGCAACGCGGGGCTCAACGCCAAGCTCGTTGTTGTGATCTGCTTTCAATTCTTTCCTTTGTGGGTAGCTGATCCAACCACCACGCCGCTGTTCACGAATGCGCCGGCGTTGTGATCTGCTTTCAATTCTTTCCTTTGTGGGTAGCTGATCCAACGGAAGGCGCGCGGTCCGTGGGCGTGTTGGCGTTGTGATCTGCTTTCAATTCTTTCCTTTGTGGGTAGCTGATCCAACAGGATTCCACAAAGTCCACTAAGGACGGGCGTTCCAGCGATTCGGGCCCGAAAAAAAACTGAATGGAAAGGAGGGCTGGAGCGAGGTGCTCCAACCTCTTTTTCAGAACAGTTCAAGCTGTTGCGGCGTGTCCATCTCCGCTACCTCCTTGGTGTTGAGGTAGATTTCCATGGTGCCGAACTGCTTATCGGTCACAGCCAGCAGGTTCACCATGCCATGAGGTGGCAGTAGTGCGAGTACCCGCTTGCGGTGCACCTCCGCATTCTCCTTGCTGGCACATTGGCGCAGGTAGATGGAGAACTGCATCATGGTGAAGCCGTTCTCCACCAAACGCTTCCGGAACTGCGCAGCGTTCTTGCGGTCCGTTTTGGTCTCAGTGGGTAGGTCGAACATCACGAACAGCCACATCACGCGGTAGGCACTGTAACGGTCATGGCTCATGCCGGTCTTGGCAGAGCCAAGGCCGTGCCAGAACCCAGGAAGGCCCGTGCCAGCGAGGCAGTGGTCTCGCTCACGGCCACCATCAGCGGGCGCATCTTACCGTCCATGTCCACATCCAGGGTGGGGGTGCGCAGCAGCGTAATCTTGTCCTCCTGGTCCAGTTCCGTGCGGTCCAAAGGCCGGTCCTGCACGATGCCCGCGATCACTTGGTCCACCAGCGGGCGGTAGGGTTCCATCAGGTCATCGGCCAGGCAATACGCATTGTACCGGTTGCGGTGGAAGAGGCCCAGGGTGGGGTGCAG
>CALMYC010000083.1 GCA_937873385.1 uncultured Flavobacteriales bacterium
GCTCCACGTGGCGGATTTTTCGTTGTACGGATTTTCCAGGGCGCGCCAGCCATTGATCTGGGGCCGTTTCACCAACGGGGTGTTGGTGCCTTGCACCATGGGGGTGCCGTCCACGTTGCCCCAGTGTGCGGCGTATTGCAGGGGGTAGGTGCGGTTGGAACCGAGCACGGCGCTGTTCACGGCCAGGTTGTTCGGGTTGGTGGCCAACTTCTCCCTGCTGCCGTACTGGGCCCCGAAGGACCCCGTGGGGGCGCCGTAGGCCTGGTAGCGGATGGCGCCGGCATTGTCCGTGTTGCTGGCTTCCACGCCGGGGCTGGGCAGGTAGTACTGGCGCAGGGCGCCGTTGATGTCCAGGCGTTCCAGGGCGGAGGTGGCTGCGGGGTAGCCCACGCCCAGGAAGCCGGTGGTGGCATCCAGGCGCATGCGATGCAGGTTGTTGGTGCGGAAGTACATCGGCCGGTTGTCCGTGGTGCCGATGAAGTCCGGGTTGGGGTTGATGGGGTTCACGAGGTAATTGCCATAGAGGTCCCAACCGTCGTTGCCGGGTTGGAGCATGGTCCAGGCACCGCTCTGCACCACATAGAATCCGCGGTTCACGCCGGTTTTGAAGACGGTAAGGCCGTCCGGCAGGGCTGCAGCCGCGGGCAGCGCGGGGAAGCGGGGCAGGAAGATGCCTTGGGTGATGGAGATCACGTCCAGCAGGGCGGTGGGCTGTGCCGCGGCACCGGTGGCGTTGATGGCCACGTTGCCGGTTTGGGCGCTGGCAGCCATGCCCAGGGCCAGCAGAGCGATGGCCAGCAGGCCGTGGCGGGGGGAAATGGCGCTCATGGCTTGGCGGCTTTTTCATTCACGGCATCCAGCAGGTGCAACTTTTGGGCTTCACTGAGCCGCTTGCTGCCCTGGATCTCGGCGATCAGGCGCTGGGCCTCATCGGGGGTGAGGTTTTTCCCGAAGGAAAGTTCTTCCAGGCTGCCCAGGTCCTTCTCCAGCTGGGTGATGTAGAGGGCTTGGTTCTCCACGGTTTCCCACAGGCCCGTGGCCAAGGTGCCCAGGCTGGCGGTGCCCTTGGCTTCCCATTCCTGGCGGCTGGGCATGTTGGGCAGGTGCCGGTCCTTCTCCAGGCGCTGCCGCAGTTGGTCCAGGCCAACGTAGGCGTAGCCTTGCGCCGCCTGGGTGTCCTGCGGTTTCACCCGGCCATCAAAATAGCGGTCGAACACATGGTCGCTGAGCAGCACGCCCGCATCGAAGATGCCATTTTCGGCCTTGATGGTGCCCGGGCCGCGGAAGGTGGTTCCGCCCACCCAGGCGGGGGAGCCGATCATCAGGCCACCGTCATACTGCACATAGTTGGCTGCGGAGGCCACCTGTGCAGCCGTCTTGATGTTGGCCCTGAAGCGCGTTACCGGCCGCCAGCTGTGCGGGTTGATGTTGATGGGCGCGATAGTGCCATTGGCCACGGGCCCATCATCCAAGATTTGGCGCGAAACAGGAGACCCAGCGGTGCTGGGCTTGACTATCCATTTAGTGCAATTGAAGCCCGCATCTTCCAGCTCCACTCTAGGGCCTACCCCTGTGGCATTGGGCCGGCTCCAGTTGATGTCCACGATCAGGTGCTGTCCAGCAGCCAGTACCACGGGTGGGGAGAGCGGGAAATTCACCCATCCCGGCCCCACGGTGAGGGAACTGAACGAGCTGCGAGGTGCGCTCATTCGGGTGATCTCATCCATGTATGGCACAGTGTTGTTGGCCCCGTAATAGGGCGTAGTGCCTTGCCCGGTAATGGCGGGATCGCCGGGGGCCCCCCCGCGGGCCTCCCCCACCTCGTCGGGTGCGGAGATCCATCCATGGTGGTTGGGAAGATCGGGGTGCCCGGGTTGGCCAAGTTCTCCTGGTCCAGGCAATAGAACGCGATGGCGCTGATGGTGGCCGGGAAGCAGATGCCGGCAGCCTCAAGTTCACTGTTGCGGTATATGTACTGCGCGCGGTAGTCGCCCTTGGCCGTACTGAGGAAATTCGTGGCAAAGGGGCTGTACACGTTGGCGGGGCTGGCCAGGGTTTGGGTCACTGCGGGGGCGCTGAGGTGGCCGCGGAAGGCATCGCGAACGGCACCCACGCAAATGAGGGTGTCCTTTGGGTAGGGCTTGGGCGGGGTCACAAAGTTTTCGGCGTTTTCCAAGCGGCTCCAGTACAGGGTGCCGGTGGTATCCAGCGTGCCCCAATGCCAGTTGAGGTTGGTGGCCGAGCTGGCCAGGCCGTCGATGGTGCCGTAGCGGATGGTCCCCTCATTGGGCGTAGTGATGTGTGCGGCAGGGGTGGCATTCTTGGCCAGGCGGATGGCGCCGTTCACCTCCAGGCGTTCCACGGCGGGGGTTGCGGTGCCCAAACCGACGAAGCCGCTCTTGTAGTCCATGAGGTCATAGCCCATTTGCATGGCCGGGTTGGCCGGGGCCGGCACGGAGCGGAACACGAGGTTTCTGTTGGGGGCGTTGGTGTAGGTGCCGAGGAATTCGGCAAGGCCGCCGGTAACGGTGGCGATGTTGTTGCCGGTGGTGGTCCAGCCGCGCTTTACGTTGCTGAGGTGCACCCATCCGGGCACGAGGGCATCATAGTACCAAAAGCCGCGCTGGTTCTGGGGGACGTTCACGGCGCCGGTGTCCAACTGGTACACCAGGAGCCCGTTGTCCGCGGCGGCCACGGGGATGGCCAGGCGCTGGGCGGCGGTCATGCGCGGAATGAGCAGGCCGCGCTTGGAGCCCAGTGCGGAAGCGTCAATGTCCAGGATGGCGTTGGGGTTGGGCACTGCAGCGTTGGTGCTGATGCCCACGGATTGGGCACCGGCGATGGTGCTGCTGGCAAGGGCGAAAGCGGTGAGCAAATGCCGGTAGCGTAGGGGTGTCCGCATGGAGCAAGGCGTTGGGTAGGGCCGAGGGGATACGAAGGTATGCAAATTCACACTTGAGACGGACGCATCCCCCAGCCACGGGGTTGTTCGGGAGCAGAGGATGGTGCAACTTCCACAAAGTGGAAGACGGAGCGGCGCGGTTGGGTTGCCTGGGAACTTATCAACACGCCTTCGGCGCACCGCTGTCGTAGCGGGCAAAGCCCACCGTCATCGCGAGCGAGTCTTCGAGCGAAGCTCACCGTCATCGCGAGCGAGTCTTCGAGCGAAGCGATCTTTGATTGCACAAGGCCCAGATCAAAGATCGCTTCGGGCTTGTCAAATGCACAAGCCCTCGCGAAGACGTTGGGGGCTCGTTGAATGCACAAGCCCTCGCGAGGTGGGAGGCACGACCGACCCAACCGTCATCGTGAGCGAGTCTTCGAGCGAAGCCCACCGTCATCGCGAGCGAGTCTTCGAGCGAAGCGATCTTTGATTGCACAAGGCTCGAATCAAAGATCGCTTCGGGCTTGTTGGGTGCACAAGCCCTCGCGATGACGTTGGGGGCTTGTTGGGTGCACAAGCCCTTGCACTGGCGCCCTAACCGTCATCGCGAGGAGGGAGGAACGACCGACGAAGCCCACCGTCATCGCGAGGAGGGAGGAACGACCGACGAAGCGATCTTTGATTGCGTAAGGCCGAATCAAAGATCGCTTCGGGCTTGTTGAATGCACAAGCCCTCGCGATGACGTTGGGGGCTCGTTGAATGCACAAGCCCTCGCGAAGACGGTGGGGGCTTGTTGAATGCACAAGCCCAAAGTGGGCCGTACTGTGCACGCCTTTGGGGAGCGCACGTGCTCAATGCTTGATGAATCCGCCGCCTTGGAGCATGGCGCCCCCGGGCAAAACCATGCGCAGATTGTACCATCCGCTTGCCAGGCCGGTGAGGGGCACTTCAGCGGTTTGGGTGCCACGTGCCACGGCGAGCGGGACCGTGGCCAAAGTGCGGCCGAGGGCATCCTCAACATGAATGGTACAAGTGCCGTCCAACGGTGCATTGAAGGCCACGGTCACATGGTCGGTGGCCGGGTTGGGGAACACCACCGGCGCATGCCCGCCCAAGCCCATGAACGCCACCACCGTGCGTGTGTAGGTAAAATCGCCGTTCCGGTCCACCTGTTTCAAGCGGTAGTAGTTGGCGCCGTGGAAGGGTGCAGGGTCGGTGAGATGGTAGTCGCTGCGGAACTGGGCATCGCCAGCTGCAGGCAGGGTGCCGATGCGGGAGAAGCTGGAGTTGTCCGGGCTGCGCTCCACATCGTAATAGTTGGCATTGCGTTCGGTGGCGGTGGCCCAGTCCACGTCCACCACCGGTTCGCGGGCGTTGGCCTCCAGGCTGATGAGCTCCACGGGCAGCACGGTGCAATCCAGGGAGCCACCGCCGGTGAAGCTCCAGTTCAGTTGGAAGGACTGGCCCGTGATGTCGAAGTTGTCGATGTACATGATGTAGTACTGGCCCACCACCAGTGGTAAAGGGGCCACAAAGCCATCGCCGAGATCATTTTCGGACAGGTCAACGGAGGAGGCCCGCATGCCGGTTTCGAAGGAAGATGGCGCGGGATAGCCCGGCACATTCGGGGGATACGCCCATGAACAACGGACCGGTGGCCCGCTGGGCGGGCAGGAAATGGCGTTCATGGGCCCCCAGATGGCGAAGTCGTAGTCCACGCTGCCGCCCGTGGGTGCGATGGTCATGGATGCCGTACCGGCCACGGTAGGCGAGAAAAAATACCAGCTGCCTTGTCGTTCGTTGCCCATGAGGCAGCCCCGATTGGAAGCATTCAGGTCGTTGGAGCACCCCACGTAATCCACTTGGTTCGTGATCGGGGCACTGCCGCAAACGGTGGGGCCGCCTGTGCAATCCTCCTGTGGCGTAGGGAACACGGCATATCCGCGAATGCAGATGCCGAAACTGCCGGTGGCTCCCCCGGCCCCCCATACCCGGACAAAGTAATTGGCGCCCGGAACCAGCGGGTTGCAGCGCCGGTCGATCTTGGACATGTAGCCCACTCCACTGTTGTCGTCACAATCCACGTTGGTGTATGAACCGCATGTTCCATTTAGGAGGGCCATGCGCGAATCGTTGAGTGTTCCTGGGGCGGTTTCAATAATGACCACGCCATTGGCCGGTGCCGTGAACTTGAACCAGACATCCTTGAAATTCGCGTTTGTGAACGTGCCGCCGCAGGTGGGGTTGGGCGTGGTCGTGGATCGCGTGGCCCCGGCATTGGAAAAGGACTGCATGTTGCAGGAAGTGCCCACGGACAAGGTGATGGCCCCGGCACACTCGTCGTTGGTCACAGGCGCAGGTGCGGTGCCGCATGTAATGGTGAGCGAGGCGCACAAACTGTTGCTGGCACAGGGAAATGCGTCCACCAACACCCTGAGTTGGCCCGTAAAGGTTGCGGTCCACGCCAGATAGGATTGGGTGCTCAGGAACCCGCATGCCGCGCCATCGTCATTGAAACCCAAGCTCCCGCCGCCCGAGTTGTTGTAGATGGTGATCTGGGTATCCCATGCCGCACCACACGTGGAAAAAGTGTAGTAGTTGCCGGCAGTGACGTTCACCAAGGCATATTGGCCAGCCGTGATGCACGGAACCACCGTGGTGCCCGGGCAGGGTGGGCTGATGGCCGAACCGAGCAGGGTATTGTTGTTGGTGCACTGCCCCAAGGCACTTGGTGCGGACGCCAGGAGCAATGCACCAGCCAAGTATAACTGGACGGCCTGGGGCCGCATGGGGGTCGAATGCATCCTGTACCCGGTGATCATTGGTCCACAGCGTGCAACAACTGTTGGTATTCCGCAGGGTGGGTGTCCACCCATGCATTTTTAAGGGCGGCTACCTGCCCGGGATCGAGTTCGGCCGGGTCATCCACGCCGATCAGCCATGGAAGCCGCCGGTCCGCGGGCGGGGGCTGGTCGCTGGCAACACCGTCCTTGGAGAAAGAAGCCAGTACGGCCCCAAATTGGGCAAGGCGATCGCGCAAGGCAGCTGGGGGCAGGTCGGCTTCCATGGAAATATGGACCACGTCATCTTCACGTTCCAAGGTCACTTCGGCATCCTGGAGCCATTGCTGCAGGTCGGCCAGCATAGGTTTTAGCGGGTTCACGCCTTGGGGAAGAATAAACCGTGCGGAATAAGCATGCAATACCGGCCCCTGGGCGTGCGTATTTTGCCATGCCGCGATCAGGAGTAAAAGCATGAAGCCCGACCGCACCCTGTTTCCGTGCCATGGGTACATGAACCTTCGCAAGTGCTGCATCGCGCTGAGGGCTGTTGGAGGGCGCCTTTTTATGAGGGGGTGTGCTGGCCAGCTGCGCCGCACTAATTCAATGCAAGTTGGGTGATTTATACGACGAAAGTCAATTTATTTCGGATGAGTTATCAACTATGGTAGTTGAATGACAAAGGCGTCATACTGTTCATGCGTTAAAATGGTTATGCCCATCAGAGGGGGTGGATGCACGAACACAGACCTTGGAATACTGATTGGACCGGGCGTTATGCATGGCGCGGGGGGGCGCAAGAAACCGGGGGGAATGACCCCGGCAGCCCCTGTATCATGCACCATGAAGTGCAACATGCGCAGGCCACGGCAGCGAACGTGCGGTGTTTGCTATTTGCGGTGCTTGGGCAATGCACGAAACTTGAGCATCCACAACCGTGGACTTAAGTGAACAGGCCGAAACGCGACCATGGATCCACGTACATCCCAACAAGAGTGTGGCCGCTGGATCTTCGGAAGCGTTCTGCCCTGGAGGGTGAGCCATACCCCTGGTGCGGGCCATTATTGCTTGAGGAAACCTTCGCCCGGCACAAGGGTTCCGTCCGGCCCGGTGATCCGCAAGTTGTACCAGCCGGTGGCGAGGGTCCCCAGGGGCAGCACCAAGCTGGCCTGGCCGTGGTGGAGTTCCTCGGAAATTCCTGCGACCCTCCTGCCCAATGGATCCACGATTGAAAAATCGTAATTACCGTCCACGGCAGGAGAAAATACCACGTTCAGCAGGTTTGTCGCTGGGTTGGGGAAGATCGTGGGACGGCCGTCGCCGAAGGTCAGGGTGGCCACCACGGTATAAGTCAGCATGGAGGTGCCGTCCACGTCCACTTGTTCCAACCGATAGTAGTTCAAGCCGGGGAAAGGATGTTCGTCCGTGAAAAGGTAGTCATTGCGGAACTGGGCGTTGCCAGCAGCAGCCACGTTACCGATGGTGTTGAAGTGCATGTTATCGGTGCTGCGCTGCACATTGAAGTGGCTGCTGTAGTGTTCGGTTGCGGTGGACCAGCGCACGTCTATCACGGGGTCGCGGGCAATTGCTTCCAGGTTAAGCAGTTCCACGGGCAGTACGGTGCAATCCAGGCTACTACCGCCGGAAAGCTGCCAGCTGAGCGTGAAAGCCTGGCCGGAGGTGGAGAAGTTGTCAATGTAGAGCACGTACACATCACCGGCCTGTGCCAGGATATCCTTCACCCATCCTGTGCCCACAGCCCCTTCGGTGGTTTGAGTGGCCGTTGCACTGAGCCCGGTGGTGTACGGGTCGGGGGCGTCGTAGCTGCACCGCAGCGGTGGGCCGGTAGGGCATTGGGCGCTGGAAAATGGGCCCCAGACGGCGAAGTCATAGTCATCGGTTCCGTTGGCAGGGGAAATGCTGAAGGCGATGGTTCCGGCGGATTGCGGGGAGAAAAAGTACCAAGTTCCTTGGCGCTCACCAGAGGCCAGGCAGCCTCGATTGGAGGCATTTAAGTCCATGACATCACCGGTGCCCGTGCTGTTGTTGGAGATTGCCTGTGAGCTGCACAGCGTAACACCTCCAGCGCAATCCTGTGGTTGTGCGGGAGGGGGGCCGCAAGACACCGTTTGGCTAAAGATGATCCCAGGCGCCGGGGGGGAATTGGAGGAGAAATAGGGGTTTTGGCCAAGTTTGGAGATGGAATAGGAATTTTGGCCTTGGTTGGGCCCGGTAGCGACGTAGTTCAGTTCGATCAGGTCGCCGATGTGCACACCGATGAGCGCGAAGCTGGAAGAGCCGGTGACCGTGTAATAGGTATACGGCCCTCCATTGATGCGCACGCCTATGGAAGAGGAGCCCCAGCCGTTGCCCGCGCTGTCGGACAGGCGGAGGATGTACACGCAATCGCCTGTGGGCGGGGTGATGCAGGAGACATTGGCGGCCCATCCGGGATAGGTGACAGAACCATCGGAGTTGAACACGGCGGTGAGGCAGCCGGTGGCGTTGGTGGCCACGATCGCGGGAGGGATGGTGGTGCCGCTATACGTGCCGATGAGCGGCGCCGCTGTGCTGTTGCCGTCGTAGATCAACAGTTCATCAATGAACCCTTCCGTGCTGAATGAGGTGAAGTTGAGTGAGACCAAGTCACCCGGCACAGATGGGCAGATGGTGACAGTGGAGCTGATGCCATTGGGATAGTCGGCCCCGGCGCCCCCGGGATCGTAGAACACTTGGCCGCAAAGGGGGGGCGGCGGTGGCGTGGTGATGCAGAGGTTGAATGTGGAGTTGGCCCCGGCTGCGGAGCTCCAGGAGTACACCCTGATCCAATAGGTTTGGCCGATGGCGAGGCCGCTGAGGGTGGAGTTGTTCGGGTCGCTGCAACTGATGTTGGTGAGCGCGCCGCAGGTGCCGCTGTACACGGCATGGTACAGGTCGGTGGTATTCCCGGCCACGTTGTTCAGGCTGATGTACTGGGTGGTGCTTGTTGCGGAGAACCGGAACCAGACATCGTCGTTCGGCGTTCCCCCGCACGGGGCTGTCGGCAGGCCTGAAGGGGTGGCTCCCGCCAAGGTGCCTGCGGTTTGGGTCGTGCAATTCATGTCCGGGTTCACCGGGGCCAAGGTGGCCGAACACGGGTTGTCGTTCGCGGGCGGCGGCGGTGGTATTGAGGCACAAATGGAGAACGTGCCGTTGTTGTCACCACCATACTCCCAAAAGCGGATGTAGACGGTGCTGCCTGGCGTAAGGCCGTTGGCGGCTATCATGGGCATGAGGCCATTGGCGCTGCCATCATCGTCGCAGGCGATCAGTGTAAATGGGCCACTGCAGGCAGGTGCCGTGTACAGGGCCATGCCCCCATCGGTGATCACGCCGGTATTGGAATCGATGATGAGTCCGCCGGAAGCGGGCACCACGGCGCTGAACCAAACATCGGCCCCATTGTAATTCGCGCATCCGGGAGCAGGTACTCCGGTGGTTGCCGTGGCATTCGCCGTGGAGGAAATGGTATAGGAACAAGAGGTGTTCATCGGGAGGGGGGTGGCCCCGCACGGGTCGTCATTGGCGGGGCCCGGCGGCGCATTGAACACGCAGAGGGTGCCGTTCATGGCCGCGTCACCGCCCCAACGCTGGATGCGCACCATGTAGTTGGTTCCCACCGTGGTGGGGATGGTCACGGATTCCAAGGCGCCGATGCAGCAATTGTCCGAACAGCCCACCACGGTCGGGGCTGCGCATGTGCCGGCGAGCACGTGAAGCACGGCATCCGCCGCGGCCGGCGGGGTGTATTGCACCGTCACCGGGTTGCCGGTGCCTGCAAACCAACCGAAGGCATCGTCATTGGCTGACGCCCCGCACCCCGCAGGGGTCATGTTGTTCACATAGGCATTCGGCTTGTTGAATGCCACAGGTGTGCAACTGGCGCCCACGGTCCACTTGGCCCCGGCAGTGAACCCGCAGCCATCCGTGGAGGCTTGCCCCATCACTGCGCTGCACCAAAGGGCCATGGCGATGGCAAAAGGCCAACCAGCACGGCTCAAATGCAGTATCCAGGATTCTCGCACAATGGGGGTAGTCATTGCAACGAAAGGGGATGGAAACCAGTACTATGGAAACGTTCGTCTTCTGGAAAGACGAACGGTCTTGCCCGAGTTGTCTACCCCCTGAAAAAATATATGCGCGCCTACTTTCCGGCACTCATGGCAGTCGGGTCCAAGCTGCGTGCGGGCGTGTATTGCACCAGTGCTTCGCGCAGGCATTCCACGGCGAGTTGCAGCTTGGGCTTTTCCAGCACGTAGGCGAGCCGCACTTGTTTCCTTCCCGGTCCGGGCTGTGCATAGAAGCCGCTGGCGGGGGCCATCATCAGGGTGTGGCCTTTGTGCTCGAATTTCTCCAGCAGCCATTGGCAGAAGGCATCGGCATCATCGACGGGCAGTTCCGCCACGCAGTAGAAGGCGCCCTTCGGTTTGGGGCAGATCACGCCCGGGATGGAGTTGAGGCCGTCCACGAGGATGTTGCGGCGTTCGCGGTATTCGTTGTTCACTTCCGTGAAATAGCTCGTCGGCGCCTGGAGGGCGGCTTCCGAAGCGATCTGCCCATAGGTGGGTGGGCTGAGCCGGGCTTGTGCGAATTTCAGGGCGGTGGCCAGCAGTTCCTTGTTGAGCGTGATGAACGCGCCGATGCGCGCACCGCACATGCTGTACCGTTTGCTCACGCTGTCGATCAAGATCACGTTTTGTTCGATGCCCTTCAGTTCCATGGCACTGATATGCTGCGCGCCATCATAACAGAACTCACGGTACACCTCATCGCTGAAGAGGAAGAGGTCGTGTTTTTTCACGATGTCGCGCAGTGTTTCGAGTTCTTCACGGCCATAGAGCGCACCGGTGGGATTGCCGGGGTTGCAGATCAGGATGCCCTTGGTGCGCGGGGTGATCAGTTTCCCGAACGCGGTGGCCGGCGGCAGGGCGAAGCCTTCCTGGATGGTGGTGCGCAGGGGCACCACGGTGATCCCGGCTTGGATCGCGAAGGCATTGTAGTTGGCGTAGAAAGGTTCGGGAATGATGAGTTCGTCGCCTGGATTGAAGCAGGCCATCATGCCGAAAAGCAGGGCCTCCGACCCGCCCGTGGTGATGATGATGTCCTCGTGCGTCACGGGAATGCGGTGTGCTTGGTAATAGGCCGACAACCCTTTCCGGTAACTTTCAAAACCGGCGCTGTGGCTGTACTCCACCACGGTGAGCTTGTTTTCGCGGATGGCCTCCAGTGCCACTTCAGGCGTGTGGATGTCCGGTTGCCCGATGTTGAGGTGGAGCACTTCCACACCCCGTTTGCGGGCGGCTTCCGCGAAAGGAACGAGCTTGCGGATGGGGGAGGAGGGAATGGTGCGCCCTTTGTCGGAGATGGATGGCATGGATGTGAAATGGTGCAGCAAAGATCGGGAGAAAGCGGATTGAACCAGGGGGACGCACGGATCAAGCTGAGGAACGCGGTAGGACCCGGCGACCACGCGGATTGCCGATGGGGAGCACCCATGGGGCTTGCGTGGAATTTTGGTTGAAAATGCCTTTAGGCCGGGAACTTCATCCAAAGGAAAAGGCCGCCCCTGTGGAGGAGCGGCCTTTTTGATCGGGATGCGGTGCATTAATCGTCGGAACCTTCCTTGTCCTTGTCCTTGTCAGCGTCCTTCTTGGATTTGTGTTCCTCACGCAATTGGAGCAATTTGGCATATTGGTCCTTGGTGAGCACTTCACTCAACTTGGTATCGCGGTTGCCTTTCAGCACATCGGCTCGGCCTTTGCGGTCCTTCTCACTTTGGATCTTGGCCACCTCGGCCATGGCCTTGGCGAAATTCAGGTTAATGGCAGCGACCTTGTCGTGCTGGGCGGCATCCAGCCCAAGCTGCTTGGCCATGCGCTCGGTGCGCTGGTTGGCTTTCTCTTCCGGCGATTTGGTCTTGTGGTCGCCTTTTTGGGCCATGGCGCCGAAAGCGGTGGCGAAGGCTAGGGTCATCAGCAGGGTTCTCATGGTATCGGGTTGCTTTGGAGGGGCAAGGTAGGCTGAAGACGCGAAGGTGATCATACGGGTTGGCCGGGGCCAACCAATGGATCCGCTTTGTTGCGTGGCACCGGAATCCGTATACAGGGCTATGCCGCTGCCTATCCGTTGCGTCCACTGCCCAGGAAGCTTGGGACTAGAGGGCCTCTATCGGAGCAGATGCTGCTTGGTAGGAGCAATGCCCTTCTGATCCAGCAGGTGTCCAGGGCGCTCCGGATATATGTATGGCCATACATATGACAGGCATCACCACCACTAGTAGGTCCTCATTTGCGTGCAGGAATTGAGTGGAAGCCTAGCTCCGTTGCTTGTGTAATTCGATAATGTATGCATGGCCATGCATATTTCGGAATTCCATGACCATCACTATCAGAGGCCCTCATGCACATGCGGCAATTGAGCGGACCGCCTCCCTCATGCCGGTGATACGGCTGGCTTTTTGCGTCGCATCTGGAAGTTGAATACACATGTATGGCCATGCATGCATTGATCCTATCCAATTGAAGCCGGACGAACAGGCTGCGTCAGCTCAATTCCGCGGCTGGTCCTTCATATTTCCGACTTTACTGGGGTAAAGACTCGAATTCTCACTACCGCTCAGTTGCCTTCGTTTGGGCCGTGCCAAGAACATCGCAGAGGTGTTGAACTTCGCCTGTACCGATGATTGAAGTATAGGCCAAGCGCGTCTTTTTCCATGCACTTTTCGCATCGGCCTCCCGTTCTTCTCCCTTCCCTGTGAGGAAGACGCGGGTATTTCGCCCGAAAAGCTCCCGGGCCACCAACCCTTTGAATTCCATCTTTTCAATGGTCTTGGTAACGGTGGTCTGGTCAAGGACAAGTACCTCGGCCAGGACACCAATGCTGGTCCCGGGGGCCTTCCGCAAGGTCATCAGGATAAAGCCCTGCGTAGGGCTGAGGTCGAAGACCTTGAACTGCTCCATTGCGGTGCGGTTCAATATCCGGGACAAAGCGGATGAAGAGAAAAATAGGCAGGAATTGAAATGATCCTTCAAGGTGGGCATGGCCTAAAGGTAATATGTATGGCCATACATACGATTGAAAGCTGGTGTCGGAGCCTTTCTTCCCCCGGGCGCCGCCACTTCCGAACAATCCACCGCCCTTTTCCACATTTCCGTCCCCGGCCTTCCCCTGCGCGATACTTTCGCGGCCCGGATACCATCCGGACATGCCAAAAGACAATTCGATCAAGTCGGTCCTGCTCATCGGCAGCGGCCCCATCGTCATCGGCCAAGCCTGCGAGTTCGACTACTCCGGCAGCCAAGCCGCCCGCTCCCTCCGCAACGAAGGCATCGAGGTCACGCTGATCAACAGCAACCCGGCCACCATCATGACCGACCCGGTGACGGCGGACAACGTGTACCTGCTGCCGCTGAAACCCGAGAGCATCGAGCAGATCTTGCAGAAGCACAAGATCGATGCGGTGCTGCCCACCATGGGCGGGCAAACGGCACTGAACCTGGCCATCGAGTGCGAGAAGCTCGGCATGTGGAAGCAGTACGGTGTGCGTATGATCGGGGTGGACACCGAGGCCATCGACGTCACCGAGAACCGCGAGCGCTTCCGCCTGCTGATGGAACGCATCGGCGTGGGCATGGCCCCGAGCCGGACCGTCACCAGCTTCCTGGAAGGCAAGAAGGTGGCCCAGGAATTCGGCCTGCCGTTGGTGATCCGCGCCAGCTACACCCTGGGCGGCGCCGGTGCCGGCGTGGTCCACAAGGCGGAGGAGTTCGACAAGCTGCTCAAGCACGGCCTGGAGGTGAGCCCGATCCACGAAGTGATGATCGACAAGGCCCTGATGGGCTGGAAGGAATATGAGCTGGAGCTGCTGCGCGACAAGGACGACAACGTGGTGATCATCTGCAGCATCGAGAACTTCGATCCCATGGGCATCCACACCGGCGACAGCATCACCGTGGCGCCGGCGATGACCCTCAGTGACCGCACTTACCAGAAGATGCGCACCATGGCCATCAAGATGATGCGCGCCATCGGCGACTTCGCGGGCGGCTGCAACGTGCAGTTCGCCGTAAGCCCGGACGAGAAGGAGGAGATCTTCGCCATCGAGATCAACCCACGCGTGAGCCGCAGCAGCGCGCTGGCCAGCAAGGCCACGGGCTATCCCATCGCCAAGATCGCCAGCAAGCTCGCCATCGGCCACCGGCTAGATGAACTGGAAAACCCGATCACCGGCACCAGCGCCTTCTTCGAGCCCACGCTGGACTATGTGATCGTGAAGGTGCCACGCTGGAACTTCGACAAGTTCGAGGGCAGCGACCGCCGCCTCGGCGTGCAGATGAAGAGCGTGGGCGAGACCATGGGGATTGGTCGCAGCTTTCAGGAAGCCTTGCAGAAAGCCTGCCAGAGCCTGGAGATCAAACGCAACGGCCTAGGTGCCGACGGCAAGGAGACCCGCGATGCCGCCGTGCTGCTGGAAAGCTTGGCCAACCCGAGCTGGAGCCGCCTCTTCCACGTATACGACGCCATCAAGCTGGGCATTCCCTTCGCGAAGATCCACGAGATCACCAAGATCGACATCTGGTTCCTGAAGCAGATCGAGGACATGATCCTCACCGAGAAGGAAGTGGAGAAGTACACGCTGGACACCATCCCGCGCGACCTGCTCTTCGAGGCGAAGCAGAAAGGCTACGCCGACCGCCAAGTGGCGCACCTGCTTGATTGCTTGGAAAGCCAGGTGTACAAAAAGCGGAACGACCTCGGCATCAAGCGCGTGTACAAATTGGTGGATACCTGCGCCGGCGAATTCCCCGCGAAGACGCCGTACTACTACAGCACCTTCGAAGAGGAGAACGAAAGCGTGCGCAGCGACCGGAAGAAGATCGTGGTGCTGGGCAGTGGTCCCAACCGCATCGGGCAGGGCATCGAGTTCGACTACTGCTGCGTGCATGGCGTGCTGGCGGCCAAGGAGCTGGGCTACGAGACCATCATGATCAACTGCAACCCGGAGACGGTGAGCACCGACTTCGACACGGCCGACAAGCTCTACTTCGAGCCGGTGTTCTGGGAGCACATCTACGACATCATCCTGCATGAAAAGCCCGAGGGCGTCATCGTGCAGCTCGGTGGACAGACCGCGCTGAAGCTCGCGGAGAAGCTGGAGAAATACGGCATCAAGATCATCGGCACCAGCTACGCCGCGCTGGACATGGCCGAGGACCGGGAGCGCTTCAGTTCACTGCTGCGCGACCTGGAGATCCCCTACCCGAAGTTCGGTGCAGTGCGCACGCCGGAAGAGGCGATCACCCTTTCCAAGGAGCTCGGCTTCCCGCTGCTGGTGCGGCCCAGCTACGTGCTCGGCGGCCAGAAGATGAAGATCGTGATCAACGAGGAGGAACTCGTGGACCAGGTGCTGGACATCCTGCGCCTGATGCCGGACAACAAGATCCTCATTGACCACTTCCTGGACGGTGCCATCGAGGCCGAAAGCGACAGCATCTGCGACGGCGAGCTGGTGCGCATCATCGGCATGATGGAGCACATCGAGCCGGCGGGCATCCACAGCGGCGACAGCAATGCCGTGCTGCCCCCCTTCGACATCAGCGACAAGGTGATCCAGCAGATGCGCGAGCACACGCACAAGATCGCCCTCGCGCTGAAGACCGTGGGCTTGGTGAACATCCAATTCGCCATCAAGAACGAGGTGGTGTACGTGATCGAGGCCAACCCGCGCGCAAGCCGCACCGTGCCCTTCATCGCCAAGGCCTACGGCGAACCATACGTCAACTGGGCCACCAAGGTGATGCTCGGCGCCAAGCTGAAGGACTTCCAGTTCAAGCCGCGGTTAGACGGTTATGCGATCAAGGTACCCGTCTTCTCGTTTGATAAATTCCCCAACGTGGATAAGAGCCTCGGACCCGAAATGAAGAGCACCGGCGAGGCGATCTACTTCATCAAGGACCTGAAGGATCCGTTCTTTAGGGAGACGTATGGGAAGCGGAGCATGTATTTGAGCAGGTGATGAAGCAGATCATTTCAATTCTGCTCGTTTGCACAACGTTGCTGACTGCTTGCGGTGGAACAGATCCTCAAGCGGTTAAGCGCATCGGGGAACTGGAGGATAGTCTGAAGGTTTATCGCGATTCGTTGAAGGATGCTCAGTTGGCGTTCTCGTTCAATGCTGTGACAGCGGTTGTGAAACTCCAAGACTACAAGGTCAGGCTTGGGGATTCTTGTCTTGCCGAGATCTACATCGGTGCTGCGAACACACCGGATGCGGTTGCTGGTGGATATGCCTATTGCGATGCGAAGCTGGAGATCAGTGGGACGTCAGGTAGGCGCATCACGCAAGAAGGTACCCGATGGGTTGTCGCGTTCATGCCGGACCACCTGGGCAAGGATTCACTGCTGGGTGCGATTGTACTGCATGGACGGAGAGGGCCTGCGACACAACTGGACTTCGGAAGCTTGTATGAAGTTGTTGAGAGATGAAGCGCACCGGCGAAGCGATCCACTTCATCAAGGATCTGAAGGAGGAGCCTTCCCCGCACTTTGATGCGGGGTTCTTCCGGGAGACGGATGGGAAGCGGAGCATGTGCTTGAGGCGCAATCGCCAATTTTGCAACAGCTGTTGCAAAATTGGCCGTGCCTTCCACTGGAACCGTTGCTGGTACAGGGGAGTAGCCGGGTAAGCTGTGTTGCGGGATGACTGAATGATGCGGGTATTGACCTTCGGAGCATGCCGAAGAAGTGACCTTCATCCCGCATGGGCGGGAAAGTGGTAAAGCGGACCAAGCCGGTAGCCATACGGCACACGAAAGCGAAGGTGGTGATGCCGAAGGGCTACGCTGAGCTGCTTGCTGCGCTGAAGGACCGGATCCGTGCTGCCCAATTGCGTGCTGCGCTGGCCGTGAACCACGGAACTGGTCACGCTCTATTGGCACATTGGCAAGGAGATCGTTGAACGACAGGACAAGGAAGACTGGGGCAGTAAAGTGGCGGAGCGTTTGGCGAAGGACCTGCATCGGGAATTCCCTGGCATGGGCGGCTTCAGTGAGCGCAACTTGAAGTATATGCGGGCCTTCGCCGAGGCTTACACCGATCGTTCAATTGTGCAACAAGCTGTTGCACTAATTCCATGGGGCCACAATGTGCTGCTGCTTTCCAAGGTGAGGGGTGTCGAACATCGCCAATGGTATGCGCAAGCCACCCTGGCCAATGGGTGGAGCAGGGCATTACTGGACGTCCAGATCGCCACGCACGCGCACCGCAGGCAGGGCAAGGCCATCACCAACTTCAAACAGACCATGCCCGCCGAACGTTCGGACCTTGCGCAGCAAACCCTGAAGGACCCGTATGCCTTTGAGTTCCTCGGTATCGCGGAAGGCATGCGTGAGCGCGATTTTGAGAAGGCATTGATCGACCATATCCAAAAGGTGCTGATAGAACTGGGCACCGGCTTTGCGTTCGTGGGCAGGCAAATTCCCCTGAAGGTTGGGAGCAAGGACTTTTCCTTCGACTTGTTGTTCTACCACATCAAGCTTCGCTGCTTCATTGTGGTGGACCTGAAGATGGAAGCCTTCGAACCCGAATACGCCGGCAAGATGAACTTTTATCTTACCGTGGTGGATGAACAGATGCGCCATCCGGATGACAAGCCCTCCATCGGGCTGCTACTGTGCAAGGACAACAATAAACTGGTGGCGGAATACGCGCTGCGTGATGTGGGAAAACCCATTGGGGTGGCCGAATGGCGAACGAAGCTCGTGTCCACGCTTCCGATGAAACTGCGCGGATCGCTGCCGAGTGTGAAGGACATTGAAAGGGAGCTGGGCGAATGAACAAATGCCCCTGGTTGAAGAAGCAGAGTGACATGGACGGTTGCTGACAAAGGCGTAGAAGGACGCCGGGCATGAGGGTTGGAAATACCTTTGATCTCTGGTCGAGGCATCACCAGTGCCCTGTCGATCACAACATCCCATCACCATGAAAAAGTCCTTGACCCTTCCGGTGTTGATCGTTTCCATCCTTGTTGCGCAAACCTCCACCGCCCAGAATTGGACGGGCATTGCAACGCCCGTCACCACCAACCTGATCCTCTACGACATCGATTTTCCGGCTGCGCAGAACGCCATCGGCTACGCGGGTGGGTCGAACGTCACGTACAACGGCTACGGCACGCTGCTTAAAACGGTGGACGAAGGAGCGACCTGGACTGTGGCCTGGAGCAGTACGGCTAACGGCACCGGCATCACGGCGCTCCATTTCCTCAGTGTCGATACGGGTTTTGCCGGCACCCAAGGCGGGAACCTCATGAAAACGACCGATGGCGGCGTTACGTGGACCTCCTCGGATTTCGATCCCGTGAACGACCAGGGCGATGTGAACGATGTGAAGTTCCACGATGCCGACCATGGTGTGCTCACCACCAGCTACAACGGCACCTATTTCACCACCGATGGCGGAACCACATGGGTGCCGGCATCGACCAGCCCAAGCATGGGCCAATACGCCTTGTGCTATGCGGATGCCACTACGCTGTTCTCCTGCGGCAACAACCAATCCATTTTCAAGTCAACGGACGGTGGGGACACGTGGACCAGTTCATTCCAAGGTGCGTTCCAGTCCGTGGCGCTCGGCATCGACTTCCTGGATGCCGACAACGGCGTGGTCACCAGCGAGGAAGGTGCCTACTTCAAGACCACGGACGGAGGCGCCACATGGACGCCGGGCACCATCCCGAACCAATCCGGACTGATGCCCGGGGTGGTGATGCTGGACCTGGACAA
>CALMYC010000084.1 GCA_937873385.1 uncultured Flavobacteriales bacterium
CTCCCGCCCGAGCTGACGAATATCGACGGCAAGCACTCCTCCGCGCCGTACCAGGAGAACTGGGACGACTCGGGCAAGAACATCTTCTACCTGCCATCAAGTGGCGGCGGGGTGCTGCTCGACGGCGCCTATGACGATGCCAACGGCGCGTCCGACGACACGACGACGCGGTGGGCGGTGCTCGATGACGGCTCCGGTCATCAGGTCGTCAAGGTTTCCAACGGAGCGGCCGAAACCGTTTCCGCCTATTCGCTCAATGCCAAGGTGACCCGGCTGACGCTCTCCGAATCGCTCGACGCCAAGAAGTTCAAGCTGCGCACGACGACGATCCGGACGGGAAGCGAGTTGCTCGAAATCGAGCCGAACCTGCCGCTCGGCGCGGTGCTTTCCGGCTCGATGCTGATTCTCGATGGTCTCTACCCCAAGCTCAAAGCCGACCAGGCGGTGGCGATCAAGGGACCGGAGGATGGTGGCGATCCCGATCTGCCGGTGATGGAGTTGGCGGCATTGCAGGGATCGCCGAAGGTCGACGAAGCGCACAACGTCACGACAGTCAGGTTGAAAAAGGCGCTCCAGCACAGCTACGTGCGTTCCGGCACGGTGCTCCTCGCCAATCTGGTCGGCGTGACGCAGGGCGAGACGGTGCGCGAGGAAATCCTCGGCAATGGCAATGGCGGCGCGTTCCAGACCTTCAAGCTGCTGTTGCCCACGAAGCCGCCGAGAAACTCGATGCGCAACGGGGATGCGTCAGCACGCAGATAAAGCCACTGGATGGTGTCGTTCTGGTGGGAGCAATAGGTTTCCTCCACCACGCTGCCATTGCACTCCACCACGCCGCCGCCAATGGTGGTGAAAGTGCTGGCCATCGACCACACACCGGGCTCCCCTCCGCAAATGCTGCGGATGAACACATAGTACGTGGTGGCGGGGGCAAGGCCGAAGAAACTGGCCAAGGTGTCCGTAGTGGTGCCGGAAGACACTTCGGTCCCGTTCACATCGTTGGTGTCCGTCAAGTAATACTCGTACTCCCCGTTGCTGGTGGCATTCCAGGAAGCGGTGGCGGAATCAAAGGATACGCCACTCATGACCAGCGGCCAGGCCGGCGGCGGGCACACCGGGGGGTCCCAGCGCCAAGTGAGGCCAAGAACAGGAGGCACGCCGGAGCCGTTGGGTTGGCCGAATTCCGGTTTTTGGAACTGGCAGAAATCCAGGATGGTGTCCGCTGCCACGGTATTGTTCCAGTCGTAGAGGAAGGCAGGTTCCTCATAGGCCGTCTTTCGCCCATTGAAGTCGGAATTTGCCTCGCCGCTCAACCCGCACTGGGTGCGCTTGTAGCCCAGGGAGGTCACCCAGCTTTGGGGGCCGAAGACCACCTCCACCGAATTGTCCGCTTCGTTCAGGCGGATCTGGAAGTTGATGTTGTTGAAGAACGCACTGGCATCTCCCGTCATGCCGTATTCCTTCCATTGCACCACGCAGACCCGGTTCGGGGCGGTCCCAATGGTGGCCGCACGGATATTGCCCACCGGGCCGGGAGGCATCAGGGAGGACCAATTGGCCTGCTGCAAGGCGCTGTTGCCGAAGCCTGCCACGCGATTGCGCTTATAGGAAGGTGTAGGCCCGTTGTACCACTGGATGAATGGATCGCCGTTGGGCGTGCCGCTCCAGTTGTACACCCACACGGCATTCAGGCCATCACTGGATTTCCCGAAGCTGATCCAACCGCCATTGGAGATGCCGATGCGGTCAAAGACATTGCCGTTGAAGGTGAAATTAAAGCCGATGGGATAGCCGGGGCCAATGGCGGGGTTCAAATACCCGCTCATGGTAACCTGGCCTCCCGGATCGTTGAACGGATTGTTCACCCAGGCCCTGTTGTTGTTCTGCTGCGGCCAATAGGAAGGTGTGCCCAAGCTCACTCCACCATCAGCAGCGGTGATCTCGGTGTAGGTGCCCACCGATTGGGAAAACTGGTACAGGCTTACCTGGGCACCAGCCAAGAGGGGCACCGCCAGGAAGGCCGTCGCCAAGTTGCGCTTGCGCGGGGAAAAGGGTAATGTAAGTCTCATGATGAAGCGGAGTTGCAGGTTGGTAGGGTCAATGGGTGATCAGCAGGCGCCCGGTGAGCGCAGGTTGGTTTGGGTGCAGGAGCGTCAATGAATAGGCCCCGGCAGGGATGTTCAGGAGATCCAGGTCTTGGCCAGCGGCGTTGATGGTCCATGCCGCGGCAGTCCTTCCCAGGGCATCCACCAGCAGTGCATGGGCCGGCAACAAAGTGCTGGCAGGAAGCCTGAGGGTAGCCTGGTCATGGGCCGGATTGGGGGCAATGGAAAACATGTTGCCTCCCCGGTCTTCCTCCACGCCGCTGGGGATTGCGCAGGGGTCATCGCTGCCGGCCAGGACCAAGGTGCCCGTGTTGTCGGGGTCCAGCCAAGGCTTCAACTTGATGTTGGCCGCATTGGGGTTGTTGGTCCAGTGGTAGCTCATCTTGCCGAAGTAGGCCAAGCCGGTGTGGTTGGAGCAGGTCATGCCGGAGGAATTGCCGGTACAGGTGCCGATCAGCACCGGCCCGGTGCCATCGATCTGTTTGAACAACCCCGCCCCGCTGGAGCCTTCCTCCGTGATGCCCCATCCGTTGGTGGTTTGCGCCCACACCACTTTGTAATGGCTCATCAGGCCGGAGGAGGCCATGGGATGGCCCGTGGTCAACGTTTGGGTGTAGCTGCTGATCCGCTTCGGAGCACCGGTGGGATGGTGCACGCACACGCCATCGGCGGTTACATTGGCCATGTTGGTGGCATCCCAGCCGGCCCAGTAGGGATCAAAGGCAAGGGGGACGGGCAAGTTGGTGCGCAACAGCATGAAATCGGACCCCCCCAATCCTTGGTATTGGGGAGCATAGTCATCGCTGTATGCTTTCAATTGCGAACCGGTCATGAACTGCGTCGTGCTGTATGCGCCGCCCATGCAAGTGGCGTATTGAAAGTTGAAGTAGAACTTGTACTGGTTGAACTGCGCCGTGGTGGAGGTGCGGCCGCAGTGCCAGGCGCTGAGGATGTACGGCGCACAGTCCTGCCGCACGTTGTTCACCAGGGTGCCCGTGCACCAGCCGTTGCCCATTGGGGTTACCACACTGATCCGCACGGTGGCGCGGATCGGGCCTTCCCAACCGTCTGATTCAGGATGGCAGACCACGTTCACGTGACAGGTTCCTTCGCGCGCTTCCCCGGTTTCCACATCGCGGTAGGCATGGCCCACCTGCGCAATGGTGAACCGGCCGCGCGCACCGTCCACATCCGGTTCACGGTACTCCACTATCCAATCATCACCAGGCACCAGTGCCGTGGATGTTTCATGGACCCCTTCCGGCAGCACCATGGTCAAAGGACCGCCGAGCGCCTGCCCTTGCGCATCGCGCATCTGCATCGTTGCTCCCTGCGGCACGGCCACATCCTCCAACAGGAGTTCCATGGCCTTGGCCCCGGGGGAGGAAATGGCCATCCGGCACACCCGATCCCCGCCTTCCACGCTCCATGCACCCAGGGTGCTCGAAGCATCCAAGGGCAGGTTCCGCGAATAGAGGGGCAGTTCACCGTCCATTTCACGTTGTGCGTCCTCCAGGGCAACCGATGCCGCATCGAAGTGGGCCGCCCGGAACAAGGGCACGTGGCCAACTGATCCCCCTTGTGCGTGGACGCACAGCGGAAAAACCAGGGCGATATGCCACGCAAGCCTTTGCATCATCGCAACAAGGTGACATGGCCAAAGCCCTGCCGCTTGGGCATGGACAGCCCTTCCACAATGTACTTGTACTGGTAGATCCCTTGGGGCACTTCCTCGCCATTGGAGGTCCTCCCGTTCCAGCGATCGTGGATGTCCTGGCTCTCAAAGACGACCTGCCCCCAGCGGTTGAATATCCATAGTTCGTAGGTGGAGATCAACAGGCCGTCCCCGCCGAAAGTGTCGTTGATGCCATCGCCGTCCGGCGTGAAACTGTTGGGGAAATACACCGTCGCTGCCGGTGGCCGGGTCCGGATGCTGTCCACCGCGACGCAGCCATCCGGCGTGATGATCTGCAGCACCACCCAATAGGCATTGTAGTCCTGGTAGGTATGCGTTACGTTCAGCAAACCGGTGGCCGTACCGCCATCGCCGAACGTCCAGTTCACCGTGTTTCCGAAGGGCGGCACCACATCGCCTTCAAACCGCCATGTTCCCTCCGTCAACTCCTCCCCATCGATGGAAGCCGATGCCGGGTACGTGGAAACATCAACGGAGGCCATGGCCGTGGAGCCGCACGCATCGGTGACCTCCACCGTGATGTTCCTGCCGTGGTGGCCGGCCGTCCAGTTGACCTGTGGGCCGCTGCCCACGCCGGGCCAATTCACCACGTAGTTTCCAGCTCCCCCGTAGATGGCCACCCACAAGGGCACCACTTGGCCCGGGCACACCAGCGTATCGTTCGGCACTTCAATTTCCAAAGGCGGATGGTCGGTCACCACCGCCATCAGCGTGGTGTCCGCCTGGTTGCCGCACTGGTCGGTGACCGTGACGGTAAAGGCCATGTCATTGTCCACGTGCACGGTCAAGTTCTGCCCATTGCTCGGGCCCGTGCCACCGGGGCTCCATGCATAACTGTATGCCCCGCCACCACCGCTGACCGAGATCACGCTCAGCACCATCGGCATTCCGGCACACATCACGGTATCGCCCACGGCAGTGATGTTCAGCGGTGGCGTGGGGCCGGTGGTCACCACCACTTGGCCTTGCACGGACTGCCCGCATTGGTCGCTCACTTCAACCGTGTAGATCTCCTGCACCGCAGCGGGCACGTTGAGGACGGAATCCGTGCCCACCACATCGCCATTGTGGGTCCATGTGTATTGCAAGATGCCGCCGCCACCGGTCACCGAGGCGATCAGGTCGGCATGCCCCAAGCAGGGGATCGCCGTGTCTGGCGTGAGCGTCAGTACCAATGGCGCAGCAGGCGCCCAACCTACCAATACCGAGTCGCTGACCTGGATGCCGCAGAGGTCCGTGACGGTGACGACATAGTACACGGACGGTTGCGCCGCCGGTACGTTCAATACGGTGTCCGTGCCTTGCAGCTGCCCGGCCAAGGTCCATGCGTAGGTGTAGCCGCCCGATCCATGCTGGGCACTGACCGTGAGGTCCGCGTTGCCCAAGCAAGGTATGGCCGTGTCCGGCGTCAAGGTCAGTTCCATGGGCACGTAGTTCGGAAGGAACACCCAGGCACTGTCGGTCACCGGTTCTGTCCAGCAGTCCTTCACCTGCACCCAGAACTGCGAGGTCTCATCCACGAAAGCGGTGATGCTGGGCGTGGTTTCACCGGTGCTCCAGAGATAGGTGTACTCGGCCGGGTCATTGCCGCCGCCGGTCACGGTGGGGGTCAAGGTCACCTCGGCCGGGCAGGTCAACGTGGTGTCCGCCAGGTCCACGGTCAGTGGCGGCCGCTGGTCAATGGGGAAGTCGTAGGTCTGCACGTGGGTGCCGTTGCACGTGATGATGTTCACGATCAAATTCTCCAGGCCGTCGGCATCCACAGGTACCTTGACGGGCACGATGGCGAAGGAATCCAGCTGGTTGAAATGAACACTGTCGATGAGGGCCGGCACCACGTCCACGCCGTTGGTGGCCGTACCGCCCGTGCTGATCTGCAGCCACTCGTCCAGGTAGAAACCGCCCAAGCGGTGGAAGCGCAGGTACACGCTGTCGCAATCGTTCTCGATGAAGGTGGTGTCCGTGGGGTGGTATTCCACATTGGGGCCGGCGTCCACGGTAAGCTTAAAGCGGTTGCTGCTGGTGAAGGAGCCCTGTTCCAACCACACGGCCGAAGGGAACCAGTTGTCCGCTACATTCCCCACGCCCAGCTTGATGTGGTACATCTGGCCGCACTCCACAGCAGCGCTGGCGGTGAGCACCACAGTCATGCCATTGGCCTGGATGTAGTAGGGGTCCGTACTATAGGGGGCCTCCAATTGCGCAGCCCCACCACCCGGCTGGGTGGACGGCCATTGGCCCCCGTTGTAGCGGTAGTAGATTGAATTGGCCTGCCAGTTGGGATCGGCCGCAAAACAAGGCGCGAACGGGTCAAAGTAGTCCGGGCCATTTGCGTTGCTGGCATCCATTAAGCCGCTGTTCACGGTATTGATGGACACGCGGGAAAGTGTACCGGGGATGAACGCCAAGTTCATGGAGTTGTTTGAGTACGGCCCGTTGATGTTGGTGGGGATGCCCGGCCCGCTGATGAAGAAACCGAACGCGTCGTTGTACTGACTGCAGGCCCAACGTTCATATTCCTCCGAACTGAACACGTAACGTACACTGATCATGTCGCTGGTGGGCACGAAATCAAACTCGAGCACGGATTTGTTCCCGACGTTGTTGCCACCGCTCACCTGCCAATTGGGCCAAGCCGAAAGGTGGCTGATGTCAATGTCCGGGCTGGTGAAGAACCCTGCACCACCGACGCCCCCCGTGTATTGCAGCAACTGGTTGTTCGGACCGGGAAGGATATAGGAGGCATTGCCGGTGCAGAGGAAGACACCGGCGGGCAGCCCCAGGCATGTGTTGGAGCCATTGAAACGGCCGATCTCGCCCAAGGTGGAGGTTCCTCCGGATGGTGCCAGCACGTTCCCGGGAGATCCATTGAAGGTGACGTTGGTGGCGAACACCCCCGGGCCCATCAGCACGTTCTGCACCAAGGTTGTCGGTGGCTGCATCTGGTTAAGGACCAACTGGGCCTGCACAGGCACCGGCACCCCTGACAATCCGAAGATTGCCAACAAAAGGGTGATATGATGCCATTTCCACATGGCTATCGAACCAAGGTGACGTGGCCGGTCAGTTTATCCGCTCCGGGCTCATCCGGGGTCACGATGTAAAAATAAGTCCCGTCCGGCACCCCCCTGCCGCTCCAGCCTTGGGCCAAACTGCGGGTGCTGAAGATCACCTGGCCCCAGCGGTTGTACACTTCCAACATGCCGGGTGCACCCTTATAGCCCATGGGTACAAAATTGTCGTTCTGCCCGTCCCCGTTCGGGCTGAACACGTTGGGCATCTCGATCACGCCCGGATCGATTACGGTGATGATCGAACGCACCGTGTCCGCGCATCCGTTCGCGGAGGTCACCACCAGCATCACCGGATAGTCGCCCGGGGTTGTGGGAAAGGTGGCGCTCACGGATTGGCTGGTGGATGTGGGGGGGGCCGCTGACCCCAGGTCCCACCACCATGAAAGAATGTTCCCGCTCCCCGAACCGTTCATGAGCACTGCGGGACTCTCCGCATTCACCGGATTGGGCGTGGCGGTGATCCCTCCGTTCACACCCGGGAACACGGTGATGGCGTTCGCCAATAAGGTATCGCCCGTGCAGCCCGCATCATTCTGCACGGTGAGGCTTACATCATAGCTGCCCGGCGTTGAGTAGGTGTGGGCAAGGCTGCTGTCGATTCTGGTGGTACCGTCACCCAAGGTCCATTGCACTGTATGCGTACCGAGCCCGGTGGTGTCCGCAAACTGCACGGTGAGCGGCGCACATCCGGACAAGGGAGAGAGGGCGGCGTACGGCACGGGGCTGACGGCCGGCGGCACATAGGTGCTGCCCATCAGGCAGTGTCCGTTCACCTGGCTGGCCATGGTGTAGGTGCCTCCGCCGAGGCCTTGGCCGGAGATGTTCAGGGTTTGCCCCGTTTGGCCCGGGATGGCCACGCCGTTCAAATACCACTGGAAATTGGTGGCTCCGTTGGCCGGGGTGGACACGGCCTGCGCGTCCGCTCCGCAAATGGTGCCCGATGCGCCCACGGGCTGCAGGGACTGGTCCCCGGCGATGGTGAGCATCAGGTCGTCCACGAGAAAATAGGGCATGGCGCTATAGGTCTGCCCGGACGCATCGGTAAGCGTGGTGCCCGAAAGGGACGGCGGCGTGTCGCAGGCACCGCCGATCAGAATGGAATGGATGTTCTGTGTTGGCGTAAAGGTGATGGAAACACGGGTCCAGTCCCACGCGGGCTGCACATTCACGCGCCCAAGTTCGGTCCAACCGGGCTCATAACCGATGCAGTCCATCGTCCCGATGGGGAACGGAACGCAGGCATTGGCATACCCGAAGATGGCCAAGGGAAGCTGGTCGGTGAAGGGGGCCACATAAGATCCGTGCGCCAGGGTTTGGGAGTGGGTGTCGTTGGTGATGGCCGTGGAGATCCACAGGGAAATGGTATAGGTGACCCCCGCGAGCAACGGATAGGCCGGCAGCGGATAGGTGAGGCAGGTTCCAACATACTCAAAATAGTGGTCCGCGGATGCCGCATAGAACCCCACGGCCCCGTCACCGTCCGGGGGAGGGAGGTTGAAGCCCACGGGCGAATACCCGCACTCGTTGAAGTAGTCCGAGGTGGCATTGGTGGCCTGGTGCCATCCGGTGGCACAATCCAACCACGGGGGGGAGACCATGGACACAAAGCCATATGGGCAGCAGGCCCGCTCCTCAAAGGAATGGTTCCGGATGTAGCTGGCCACGCTGTCCCCAATGAGGATCGTGGAGCAGGGGCAGTCCGGGTCGTTGAGGTCGATGAGCCCGTCGCCGTCGTCATCAATGCCGTTGTTGCAGATCTCCTGGGCATGCACGGCAAGCGGCAGGGCAAGCACAAGGAGGAAGGCCGGGATGGCTTTCATAAAATCAGTTGCTTTTTCGGACAATGGCCCGCCCGTGGATGGCGGTTTTGGAGAGTGGTTATTGGAGAGTGGCGTGGAGCAGCAAGGGTTCGCGGAGGGTGTCAGGGGGCCAAGATAGAGCCAAAATTGATCCGTTCAAACTACATGTAGAATTATTGCTACACACTTATTCAAGACGTGGCCGGCACGGCAAACGTTGCCCCCATCGCCGAATTCTTCGTGGATCCCAATGGAAGGATCACCGTGATGCAGGTTCCGGTGCCTGCATGGCTCTCCACCTTGAACGTGCCCCCGAGCAACTGAAGGAGGTCGGCGACGATCAACAGGCCCAGGCCCTGCACGTCCCGCTCCCCCTCGCCGTTCATGGCGCCCAACGCGCCTTGGCCTTGCAGGCGCAGGGCGTGCGTAAGCGCGGCTTCGGGCATGCCGCTGCCGGTATCGGCCACCGTGATCGCACACTCGCCCGCGAAAAGCCTTCCTCCCACGGTCACACTTCCTTGGGCCGTATGTGTCACCGCGTTGGCGAGCAGGTTGTGGAGCACAATGGACAGCACGTCACGGTCGGTTTGCACCACGTCATCCACGGGGACCTCGTTGTGCAGGCGGAGCCCCTTGTCGTTGGCCCGTTCCCGTTCCATGGCCAGCACTTCGTCCACGAAGGGATGGAGCGCCACATTCCGCATGCGCAGCTCAATGCGGCCGTCCTGGCGCTTGATCCATTGGAGCAACCCTTGGGCGTTGGCGTGCAACTTGTCGGACGAACGGGCGATGTCCTCCATGGTATCGCTGAGCCGCTCCGCTTCCGTGGGCCGGTGCCCGTTCACCACCCCGTTGGAGACGCGGGCAATGAAGCGCAGCGGGGTCACAATGTCGTGCGAGATGATGGAAACGAGCATCTCCTTCATTTCCAGCGAACGCCTCAGCACCGCATTCGCATTGACCAACTCGCCAGTGCGCTGGCGCACCATCTTTTCCAATTGGAGGTTCCTGCGCCGCAACCTGGCCGCATTCAGCCTGAGGATCACCCAGAGCAGCAAGACCCCGCCCAACACGCACAGGCCAATGAACCAGGTGGTCCTGAAAAATGGAACCGGAACGATGAGGTCCATCTGGATCCCCCTGCCGCCATCCCGGAAAGCAGCGCCCACCTTCCGGATCCGGAGCGTGGTGCGCCCGGATCCCAATGCGGAGAGCCGGAGCTCCCGCTGGCCAGGCTGCAACAACTGCCACTTTCCGCCATGCGGCCCACCCAGGAAGTATTCAAGCCGCGCGTTTTCCTTGGCGCCCCAATAGGCCAGCGAAATGCTCACGTACACTTCCCGGTTGTCCCATGGAAGGGTAAGTTTCCCCTGGGAAGCATCCACCCGTTGTCCGTCCACGCGCACTTCACGGAGCAGCACGGGTTCCACCGGATAATCATCCATGACTTCCTCGGGCTTGAACCAAACCAGCCCGTCCATGGTGGGAAATGAGGCCCATCCGTTCCCGGTGCGCACGTATGCCGGGCTGCAGCCCCCGTTGAACTCCGAGTTGCGCATCCCCGCGCTCTTGCCGTAGTGGGCCATGTACACGCTCTGGGCCGTGTCCTGCGCCCAACCCTCCAGGTCTTTGCTCCGCACCCGGAAGAGGCCCTGGTTGGTGCTCATCCACAAGTAGCCCGTGCTGTCGGCCATGAAGGCATGGACGTGGCTGAGGAAACCCTCGGTGTCCTTCGGCAGCCCCAGCAGTTTGCCGTGATGGAACATGTACGCACCACTGCCGTACGTGCCAATGAACACGGTGCTGTCCACCAGGGCCAACGCCCGCGCACAAATGCCGGACAGGCCTGCAACCGGCTGCCATCCCCCATTGTCCAGCGCATGGTAAACACCTGAACACGTGGCCACCCAAAGGTCCCCGCCCGGTATCTTGCACAGCGAGGTGGGCCGCATGGAAAGGTCGCGTTCATTCATCGGGTTCGCCAAGGTCAATCTGCCTTGGTCCTCCCGATACACCCCGTTCGGTGTGCCGATCAACATGTACTGCCCGTCCTGCAGGAAACAAAGGGGGCGCAGTCCCGTCTGCACCACACGCTCTTCCCGTGTGGCGGGATCAAAGATGAACAAGGTGTCCCCCCGGCCATACCAATACCGTTCATCCTTGTCCAGGATGATCGCGGCCTCATCAAATCCGGGAAACACATGCGGGACTTCCTGGCAACCCGCGGCGGTGAACACGCGGGAGAAACTGCGGGTGCTGGAGATCACTTCGTCCTTGCCGTAGGATGCCTGGGCGAAGTAGGCGTTGCTCACCCCGTCCCCGGTTATTTCACAGAGCAAGCTCTTCATCATGTTCTTGCGGAAGAGGTACAAGCCCTTCGAATCGGTGCCAACGGCCAGGACCGAGCCTTCCTTGAGCCAAAGGATGGAGCCGATCCGGCAGTCCGTGGGCAAGTCCAGTGAAACTTGCTCTGCAACCAATCCCCTCTCCCCAGCATGGACCATGTACAGGCCCTCTGCCGCGATCAAGCTGACTTGTTCTGGGTAGTCGCCCCAATAAAACCGCCAAGTGAGGTGCCCGTCCTTCTGTTCGGGGGCAGGGAATCCCTGGGTTTGGACTTTGCGGCACTTCCGTTCATTCACATCGATCAGCCACGCTTGGCCGTTGCTGTCAAACGTGTACAGGTTCCCCCCCAAGGTGAACAGATGGGACCATTTGCCCAAGGGAATGGCAAACCGGTCCGCCAACGAGTCACCGTGGTACACCAGTAGTTCATTGTCGTTGCGGACGCACCATGCACGGCCTCCAATGGGGGTCATGCGCACACTGTATGGCCAATCCTTTTTGCCGGGCAACAAGGAATCGGGGTCCATTGCCCGCACGGTGGTGGGCACCGATACGCCCCTGCCGCCGAACCGGGCGGATGGTTTACGGGCCGGCGCCTCCCCGGTGATCGCGGTGAGCACATTGTTCCTGTAGAAGTACTGCCTGCTGCCGGCATCACGGACCACATAGCCGCCTTCGGTCACCGGTACGATCTCCAGCACACGGCTGGGCAGCATTCCTTCGGGCGAGGGAATGCCGATCTGTTCAAAATTCTCCCCGTCAAAACGCACCAACCCCCCTTCGGTTCCGATGAGCAAACCGCCCCAGCGGTCGCGCTCCATGGCATGCACCCGGTTCTGGAGCAGGCCATTCTCCGACGTATATTGTTCCTTGGACCATCCCTCTTGCGCAAATCCGCCGGGCAATCCCATTGCGGCGGCGGCCACCACAGCCATCCACCGGGAGCGCAGAACAGCCTGGAGGCGGGGATTGAATCTCATTCCACGTGGTGCCGGTGGGCTTTGGCCAACCGCTGCAGGTCCAAGATGTTGGCCACGCCCAGCTTGTCGAAGAGCCTGGCCTTGTAGGTGGCCACTGTGGATGGTTGCAGCCCGAGCCGCGCGGAAATTTCCTTTACACCCAACCCGGACAACATGGCGTCCATTACGCCCAATTCCCGGTCAGAGAGCAAGTGCAGCGGATTGTTCTTGCTGCTTTCATCCTTCACCTTGTCCGTAAGGTGGTCTTCGATGGTCGTGCTCACGTACTCCTTGCCGCGGAGCACATTCCGTATGGCCCGCACCACTTCCTCCTCGCTGCTCTCCTTGCTCAGGTACCCCGCGCCACCCAACGCCAACACGCGTTGGGCGTAGACTTCCTCGGAGCGCATGGTGTACACGAGCACCTTCATCTCCGGGTGTTCCGCACAGATCTGCTCCAAATGGTCCAAGGTGCTGCCATCGGTGAGCTGCAGGTCCAACAGCAACAATGTGAAGCTCTTTGACCCCAGGATCGCCAACAGCTCGCGGCACGTGGCGACCTCGCTGATGTCAGAGGCATGGAACTGGTCGTGCAGCAGATTGCGCAGCCCGCGGCGCACGATCACATGGTCATCCGCGACCAAAAATGTGGAACCCATTTTCGTGAGTGATTGGAGGTTGAATTAGCCCCTGTCGCAAAAATTCTACACTCCGCCGATCCACATCCTTATAGGTTGCGCCCGATTTCCGAGAGGAAGTTCGTTCGTTCCAGGTGTGGCAGTGTGCAGTTTGCAATCGCGGGGCATTGGAGAGTGGCCCGGTTGCTTGAGAGCCTGTACATGAGTTGTCATCTGACGAATGTCGTTCATTGCGCTGGAAGGTAACGGGGATCATACTATTGGAGAGTGGTGTGGCCGCAATTTCTTCCCATTGGCGCTGGAACGAACCAACACAAGACCCTTCCGGACCTGTCCGGCAGGGTCTTGTCCATTTCATCTTGGCCCGCTAATGTAATGGGTTGCCCTGGTACCCCGATGACCGGGGTCACTTTTTGCGTGCCGGAAGGAAGGCCACCCAGATCCCCTTTGAAAGCATCGGCCAATTGAATTTGCCGCAGATATGCCGGTTTGCCTTAAATTTGCCGGTCCTTTCCCGAAAAAACGGGGAATTCACAGTGGAAGCACTGCCGGAACATACCATCGCCTTCAATGGATTGAAGGACGGCGCCCATGCGTTTGACCTTGTGCTTGGACCTGCATTCTTCAAGGCCACGGGCCAGGAGGATTTCATGGGCGGGCAGGCCAATGTGCACGTGGTGTTGGAAAAGAACAGCCACCTGCTGGTGACCCTGATCCATGTGGAAGGCCACGTGGACATGGCCTGCGACCATTGCAATGCGCCCATGCACCAGGCCATCAGCGGTGACCAACGCCAGGTCTTCAAGCTATCCGCGGAGAACGAGAGCGACGATGATGAACTCGTGAGCATTGACCCCGGCGCACACGAGATCAACCTGACGCACTACATCTATGAGTGCATCATCTTGCACCTTCCGGGCCGCCACGTCCATCCGGCGGGCCAATGTGACGCTGATGTGGAGCGTGCCCTGAACAAGGTGCTGGTCCACCCTGACCCAAGCCCCGACCCCCGCTGGGCGGCCTTGGACAACCTGAAGAAAAAGAACGCCTGAACGCTTTCATTCCCTAGATCATGCCAAATCCGAAACGTCGATTTTCGAAGACCCGCACAGCCAAGCGCCGCACGCACCAGCATGCCGGCACGGCCACGTTGAGCACCTGCTCAACCACGGGCGAAACCCACCAGCGCCACCGCGCCTACAAGGTAGGTGACGACCTGATGTACCGGGGCAAGGTGGTGAGCACCAAGGCCTCCGAAGCCTAACTTAACCCAGTGACGTCCCCACAACCTCGCATGAGGATAGGCGTGGACATCATGGGCAGCGACCATGGACCGGCCGTGCCCATCAAGGGTGCTGTGCTGGCCGCCCGGGAGTTGCCGGCAGATGCGCGCTTGGTGCTCATCGGCGATGAAACGGCCATACGCGAGGGCCTGCACGCCGAAGGAGCGCGGGCAGTCGAATTTGACATTGTTCCGAGCCGGGACGATATCACCATGGGCGACCATGCCACAAAAGCACTGGCGGCCAAACCCGAAAGCAGCATTGCCACAGGATTCAAACTGCTGAAGCAGGGTGCATTGGATGCCTTTGCCAGCACGGGCAACACAGGTGCCATGCTGGTGGGAAGCGTCATGGTGCTGAAGCCGTTGCCGGGCGTGCAACGCCCGTGCATCACCAGTATCCTGCCCAAGTCCGACGGTCGGTTCGGGCTGATGGTGGACGTGGGCGCCAACGCGGACTGCAAGCCGGAAGTGCTGTTCCAGTTCGGGCTGCTGGGCTCCCTGTTCGCCAAGCACGTGTACCACATCCCCAACCCCAAAGTGGGGCTGTTGAGCATCGGCGAAGAGGAGAAGAAAGGAAATGCGCTCACCTTGGCCGCCCATGCCCTGATGAAGGGCACGGACCGGTTTAATTTCATCGGCAATGTGGAAGGCCGGGACCTTTTCCTGGACAAGGCCGACGTGGTCGTCTGTGACGGGTTCACCGGGAATGTGGTGTTGAAGGCATTGGAGGCATTCCACGACCTGGTGAAGACCCGAGGTGGCAACGACCCCTTCCTGGACCGCTTTGACTACCAGAACTATGGCGGAACGCCCGTGCTTGGCGTGGACGGCACGGTGATGATCGGGCACGGCATCAGCAACGCAGGCACCGTGAAGAACATGTTGCTCCTCACCCGCCAAGTGGTGGAGAGCAAACTGCACGAACGGATCCACGAAGCGTTCCAATGACCAACTTGCGCCCGGCCCCGGCACCGGGCCACGCCTCCATGAGAACCACCGCCGCCATCACCGCCGTACAGGGCCATGTGCCCGAATTCGTGCTCAGCAACGCCCTGCTGGAAACGATGGTGGACACCAACGACGCGTGGATCACCGAGCGTACAGGCATCAAGGAACGGCGCATTTTGAAAGGCAAAGACCAAGGATTGAGCGTGATGGCCGTTGAGGCGGTGAAGGGACTTTGCGCCAAGCGGGGCATTGACCCCATGGAGATCGACCTGCTGATCTGCTGCACCGTTACCGGGGACATGCAATTCCCGGCCACGGCCAACTTGATCTGCGACAAGGCGGGTGCAAGGAACGCGTGGGGTTTCGACCTCAACGCCGCCTGCTCGGGCTTCATGTACGGACTGGTGACGGGCTCCCAGTTCATTGAAAGCGGCCGGCACAAGAAAGTAGTCGTTGTCGGCGGCGATAAAATGAGCAGCATCATCGACTATACGGACCGCTCCACGTGCATCATCTTCGGTGATGGTGCAGGGGCCGTTCTGCTGGAGCCGAACAACGACGGTCTCGGGGTGCTGGACAGCATCCTCCGGGCGGACGGCAGCGGTTGCCAATACCTGCACCAAAAGGCCGGCGGCTCCATGCGCCCGGCCTCGCACCGGACCGTGGACGCCAAAGAGCACTTCGTGTACCAGGAAGGCAAGGCCGTGTTCAAGTTCGCCGTGACCAACATGGCCGACGTGAGCGCGGAGATCATGGAGCGGAACAAGCTCACCGCGGAAGACGTGGCCTGGCTGGTGCCGCACCAGGCCAACAAGCGCATCATCGATGCCACAGCGCACCGCATGGGCCTGGACGAAAGCAAAGTGATGCTGAACATCCACAAGTACGGCAACACCACCTCAGGCACGATCCCCTTGTGCCTGTGGGAGTGGGAAAGCCGATTAAAGAAGGGCGACAACCTGGTGCTTTCCGCATTTGGCGGGGGGTTCACCTGGGGCGCCATCTACCTGAAGTGGGCCTACGGGGGCTGAACCGCCGACTTTTCTACCTTGGCCCTCCCGCAGGGCCTTTACCTATTCCATGGAAGCCATGAACATCACCCAGATCCAGGACCTGATCAAATTCGTTGCCAAGAGCGGCGTGAGCGAGGTGGAGATCGAACAAAAGGATTTCAAGATCACCATCAAGACCGCGGCCAGCAAGAAAGAGGTTCAGGTGATCGCGGCGCCCCCCCCGGGCTATGCGCCGGCCCCCGTGGCTGCCGCACCCGCAGCACCCGTCGCGGCCCCCGCCCCGGCGGCCCCACCCGCCCAAGGCGCGGAAAGCAAGTACCTCACCATCAAGGCCCCCATGATCGGCACCTTCTACCGCTCAGCCGGCCCTGGCAAGCCCGTGTTCGTCAATGTGGGTGACGAGGTCAAGCCGGGCAAGGCCATCTGCATCATCGAGGCCATGAAGCTCTTCAACGAAATTGAAAGCGAGGTGAGCGGCAAGATCGTGAAGGTGCTGGTGGAAGACGCGAAGCCCGTGGAATACGACCAGCCCCTGTTCCTGGTAGAACCCAACTAATTTGAAAATTTGAAAATAGGATAATGTGAAAATGGGTGGCCTCATTTTAACAGCAAAAATCAATTTTCAAATCTTCAAATTTTCAAATTGAATACATGTTCAAAAAAATACTTATTGCAAATCGTGGTGAAATTGCGTTGCGCATCATTCGCACCTGCAGGGAGATGGGCATCAAAACAGTGGCGGTATATTCCACTGCAGACAAGGACAGCCTGCATGTAAAATTTGCAGATGAAGCCGTGTGCCTTGGCAGACCACAAAGTGCCGACTCTTACCTTAATATTCCTCATCTTATGGCAGCCGTTGAAATCACCAACGCCGACGCCATTCACCCCGGATACGGTTTTTTATCCGAAAATGCCAGGTTTGCACAGATCTGCTGCGAACACGGTATAAAATTCATTGGCCCCACGCCTGATATGATCACCGCCATGGGCGATAAGATCACTGCCAAGGAAACCATGATCAGGGCAGGAGTTCCCGTGGTTCCGGGTGGTGAAGGATTGCTGGAAAGCGTGGACGAGGCAAAAGGACTGGCAAAAGAGATCGGCTACCCGGTGATACTGAAAGCAACGGCAGGAGGCGGAGGAAAAGGCATGCGGGTGGTTTGGGAAGAGGCAGAGTTGGAAAAAGCCTTTACTAATGCCAAAGCGGAAGCAGCGGCATCCTTTAAGAACGACGGGATATACATGGAGAAATTCGTGGAGGAGCCTCGCCATATTGAAATTCAGATAGCCGGCGACCGCTACGGAAAAGTTTGCCACATGAGCGAAAGAGACTGCTCTATTCAGCGCCGTCATCAGAAGCTGGTGGAAGAGTCACCCTCGCCTTTTATGACCAACGACCTGCGGGAAAGAATGGGCGAAGCCGCGGTGAAAGCCGCCTCTGCCATCAATTACGAAAGTGTAGGCACGATAGAATTCCTGGTAGACAAGCACAGGAATTTTTATTTTATGGAAATGAACACCCGTATCCAGGTGGAGCACTGCGTTACGGAAGAAGTGACCAATTTTGATCTCGTAAAGGAACAGATAAAGATCGCCTGCGGCGAATCCATTTCCGGCAGGAACTACTATCCCGAAATGCATGCCATCGAGTGCAGGATCAATGCAGAAGATCCTTATAATGATTTTCGTCCTTCGCCCGGAAGAATAACGGTACTGCACCAGCCGGGAGCGCACGGGGTACGGATAGACTCACACACGTATGCCGGCTATGTTATTCCACCCTACTACGATTCCATGATAGCCAAGATCATTGCAGTAGCCCGCACCAGGGAAGAAGCCATTGGCACCATGAGTCGTGCGCTGAGTGAATATGTAATTGAAGGAGTAAAAACCACCATCCCGTTTCACCAGCAGCTTATGCGGAATGAAGATTTCCGGAAAGGGAACTTCACCACTAAATTCCTCGACTCATTTACCATGCTGTAGGCAGCATAAAATACCCCGCAAAAGCGGGGCATTCCTTTATTTTTACAACTGTACTCATCAAGCATTATCATGCTGGTCAAACGTAATAAGAGTAATGTGAGAGATGATGCATCCATAGCTCATTGCCGATAGCCGCACACACACCTTATACCTTATACCCTATACCTTACACTTCATACCTTATATTATCTCAAAAACAACAGCTCACGGTACTTGGGCAGCAGCCAGTACTGATCGTCTACCAGCAGTTCCAGCTTATCTACATGATAGCGGATCTTATCGAAGAATGCATCTTTTACCTGGCTTTGATAAGCAATGGCTTTCTCACGTGTATTCTCAATTTTGTTCACCACTTTTCTTGCCTCGATCATTTTCTCTACTCCGTCGGCCACCTCTGCAATATGCTCGGATATCTTTTCAAGGATCTGCAGCTGGTTGGCATAGGCCGATTCCGGCAGTCCCAGTTCTTTTAACCCTTTAATATTGTTAATAAGGATATTCTGGTATTTCACCGAGCTTGGTAAAATATGACTGGTACAAAGCTCACCCACGATACGTCCTTCGATCTGCACTTTTTTAATGTATTTTTCCAGTTCGATCTCGTGTCTCGCTTCCAGCTCGGAATGATTGTAAAT
>CALMYC010000085.1 GCA_937873385.1 uncultured Flavobacteriales bacterium
AGCCGGTCAGGCTGTGCTGCTCCTCCCTGTAGCCCGCCATCAGGTCGCCAAAGCGGCTATGCCAGCCCGCCTCGGCGTACCAGGCCAATGAATGAAAGGAAATGGACGGCGCGCCATTGAGGTGCAGTTGACCGGTGGCACCACGCCAGGTATAGGTGTTGCTTTCACGGTATCCCTGGCTGCCAAACCGGATCACAACCCCGTCGATGGGCTTATAGATCAACGTGGCCTGGGCGGATGTCCGTTGATCGGTGGTGTTGGCCGCAAGTTTACTTGGCTCAATGGTGTTGATATGGTTCCATGGGGTTTGGTCTGTGTACGCCGCGTGCCAGTCCAATTCAATCGCCTTTACCAGTGGTAGCCGTTGTTCAAGTCCGAAGATCATGTTGCGCATCATCATGGACCCACCATCCGTGCCCTCCTTGAATTGTTCCTCGGAAAATGCGGTACTGGCCTTCAGGCTCTTCCATCGGTAGGTCAACTGGAAGGCATTGTTGTTGAAGGCGGTGCTGTCGGACAGATTGACCGGTGCACCACCCTGCTGATTGAACCGGGCATTGCTTCTGCTTCCACTGGAATACCACGCCAAATAGCTGATGTCCTGCTGGCTACTGAGCCGCTGGGCCCCGCTGATGCTGGCTGTGGTGAAGGTCTGGCCGCCGTTGGAAATGCCCGAATGAAGTTGGAAGCTGCTCCCTGCACCGCTTTCTGCACTACGTGTAATGACGTTTACTACGCCCAAAGCGGAGTAGCCTCCATGCAGGACTGTGCCGGGGCTCAGGATAGCCTCAATCCGTTCCACGTTCGCCATGGGGAACTGGTTGCTGAAGGCGAAGGAGCCGTTGCTGTTCTCGTTGAGGGGCATCCCGTTCAACAGGTACAGGCAGCGGCCTTCCATGGCCCAATTGCCATTTATTCCGGTACCGATCAGGTTGTCGCGACCCATCGCCGCGGAAAACCCCGGCACAAGCATCAAGGCTTCCTGCAGTGTGCGCACCCCGTATGCTTTCAACTGCCTGGCGGTGACGATCTGGACCATCGCAGGTGCTTCCCGTTCATCACGGCGCTCAAGGTCCGCGGTCCGGGTAGTGGCGTAATAGGTGTTCAAGTTGACGTTTGCGTTCAGGAGTGAACGCGTATCCGCCTCGAGCAGGCGTTGCTCTTCCACACTGAGTGAATCTTGTCGCTGGGCATGGCAGGATATGCCCCAAAAAAGGGCAGCTAAGGCAATAGCCAATTTGATCCCGGCGTCGCTCAACATGGATTTCGCACCCATCAATTCGAACCTTTTATCGACAAGGGGGCAGGGATTGTTACGGTCAGATGGGCATCATGGCCCCCGAAATGCGCCTTGCCGGAATCGGGGCAACTACTTTTGGCCCCATAGATGAAAGCCAAAACCCTCCGCCCCACCAAGGTCAATGTGGTCACATTGGGCTGCTCCAAAAACGTGGTGGACAGCGAAGTGCTCATGGCCCAGTTGCGCGCCAATGACATTGCCGTGGAGCACGAAGGGAAAGGAAATGACCACAATGTGGTGGTGATCAACACCTGCGGCTTCATCGACAATGCGAAGCAGGAGAGCATCGATACCATCCTGGCCTATGCCGAAGCCAAGGAGAAGGGCTTGGTGGAAAAGGTGTACGTGACCGGTTGCCTCAGTCAGCGCTATGCACCCGAGCTCAAGGACGGAATTCCGCAAGTGGACGCCTGGTTCGGAACGCGAGACCTGCCGCGCCTGCTGAAGACCCTCAAGGCCGATTACAAGCACGAGCTGGTGGGCGAGCGGCTCCTGACCACCCCCGCCCATTTCGCCTACTTCAAGATCAGTGAAGGCTGCGATCGGAAATGCTCCTTCTGCGCCATCCCGCTGATGCGGGGCGGGCATGTGAGCGTTCCAATGGAAGACTTGGTGAAGCAGGCGCGGGCATTGGCCGCCAACGGCACCAAGGAACTGATCCTCATCGCACAGGACCTCACCTACTACGGGTTGGACATTTACAGGAAGCGCAACCTTGCCGAGCTGCTGGCGCGGCTTAGCGACGTGGAGGGCATCGACTGGATCCGCCTGCACTATGCCTTCCCCAGCGGCTTCCCCATGGACGTGCTGGAGGTGATGCGCGACAAGCCCAATATCTGCAAATACCTGGACATGCCACTGCAGCATGGCAGTACAAGCGTGCTCAAACGCATGCGGCGCGGCATCACCCAGGAAAAGACGGAGGCGCTGGTGGCCACCATCCGCGACAAGGTGCCCGGCATTGCCATCCGCACCACGCTCATCGCCGGTTTCCCGGGGGAAACCCGGGCCGACCAGGAGGACAGCCTGCGCTGGATCGAGCGTATGCGCTTCGACCGCCTCGGCTGTTTCACCTACAGCCATGAAGAAGACACGCATGCATTCACCCTGGTGGATGATGTGCCCGCCGACGTGAAGCAGCAGCGGGCCACCGAAGTGATGGAGCTGCAGGGGGGCATCAGCTTTGAACTCAATCAGGCCAAGGTGGGCAAGACCTTCACGGTGCTGGTCGACAAGGCCGAAGGTGGTCATTATTACGCACGAACGGAGCACGATTCACCGGAGGTGGACAACGATGTGCTGATCCCCACTTCAGCGGGGCACTTGCGCATTGGCGACTTTGCCGAAGTGCGCATCACCTCAGCGCGGGAACACGAGCTGGAAGCCGTGCCCGTGTGAGCTGGTTGGCGAAGTGCCTTCGTTGTTGCAATTTCGTGCCATGCGGATCCTTCTGTTCATCTTGTTGATCGTGCTGTCCGGGGCTTCCGCACATTCCCAATACTACGTGGACCTTGAAAGGGCAATGCGGGTTGAAGTGCCGCCCGGATTGCATGTCGATTCGGTCATTGCATCGTTCAGGGATACCGCGTGCATGGGCACCATTTTCAAGGGAACCGGCCATAAGAAGCAGAAAGTGTACCTGGGCAATGGGCTGTCCACCGCTGTGGAAACCTTGCTTCGGAACGACACGGTGGCGGAAAACCCACGGCATTGCACCATGCGGGTGAACGCTTTGTCGGTGTGGGAGGTTGAAGGATATGCTTCCGAAAGGACATATTGCGGTTTGAATTTCGAGTTGCTTGCAGAGACTGACAGTGGCTGGGTGCGGATCTATGATCATGGTGCCACATTGTTGGCCCGCCGGGCTGCAGGCGGAAACGAACCGCTTGAGGCATTGATCGCCAGGGCGCTCGCCCAAGGTCTTTCCGATTATTCAAGAGCGCAAGGCGATGGGCGCATTGTTCCGAAGAAATTGCGCTGGCCGCCCATCACGGGGATCTATGATGGGTCAAGCCGGGACTGGCCAGTTTTGCAGGTTGGCACCTTGGCACGAGGCCTTTACCGGAGCTTTCAGGATTTCAGGTACCAACGGCCTGATGCCACCTGTGGATTTACCGTGATGCCCGAAGGCCGGGATCCCAGCAATCCATGGGCAAAGGTGAAGCCGGTGAAGGGTTGCGAACTGCCTGAAGACTGCTGGGGCATCAGTGACGGCAAGGATGCGTACATCAAGATGGACGGCCGACTCCTTCGACTGGACCGTTCCGGGCCTGTGTTCACCGCCCGAATTGAATCGGAAGTCGGCTCACAAGCGGCGCAAGCTGTGGTTGGAATGGCCTTTGGCCTGATCGGCGGAGCGATCTATGGAGCAATCTATGGAGCAATGACCGCCAACCGGGTCCAGCCCGTTTCCGGCAATGTGGATGTGGAACTGGACATGCTCACCGGCAGCATCAAACCGTTTGAGCGGAAAGAAGCGGACATGGTCACCAGCGATCATCTTTTTGTGTATGACGGTGCGTGCTCCATGGACACCACACTGGAAATGTATGTCTTCGGAGGGTTTGAGGCCAAGCTGCAACGCGGCGGTCATCACTGGCTCAAGCTCGTGCCCCGGGTCAATGCGGTTCCCGTCGAATTCAGTGCAGGGCATGGAGCAAAGAGCGTCATCAACATCCACACCGAACGGGTGGGAGGGGAGCCGGTGGTTTATGCCGTGTGCGTGGAAAGCAAGGACGACATTCGCGTGGAGCGATTGTCGGAAGAGGCGGCGAAGGGCGTGGTGCGCTCACTTGATCCCGGGAACGAAGTGAAATAGTGGGCAACGGTTTTCTTGGGTCCGGTTTCCTATGTAAGCACTGTGCCGGTGTGAGCGGTCGGACTACTTCGTTTCGCCTGCCGCCTTCCGCCGTGCCTTTTCCACATCCCAAGAGCCGTCGCGCAGCGTTTCGAACCAATCGTACAGCTGTTGGTACTGTACGTCGTTCAGTTTGGCATCCTTGTGCTGCCATAGGTAGCTCTGCAGCGGCATTTCCTTTTCATCCATCATCTCCATGGCTTCCTTGGCCTGGTGGTCACGGTTCCAATTCTCCACCTTGCCCCAGGAAGTGGCGTCAAAGTGTTCGCGGCCTTCCTTGATGTGGTGGTCAAGCCACCAGTTCACCGGTGTGATGTTGGCGTACCACGGGTAGCGCGGCTGGCCGCTATGGCAATCGTAGCAGGATGTGCGGAGCATGCCGGCGATCTCGGCGCTGGGCTTGGTGATCGCGATCAGGTCCGTATTCGCGTCCAAGGGTTCCGCGATCTTTGCAGGACGGATGAATTGAGCCAGAAGGAAGATTCCGGCCAAGATGTACAGCAGCTTTTTCATGTACAGGTGGTTTTGCGTGCACCAAGCTAGAGGTGTTTCGCGGCCGGCGGGCTGACCGTTGTCACCGCTTGTCGATCTGCAGCACGATGGCCAAGGTGTTCCGGCTTGCCGGGGCCTTGGCCCCGAACGTCTCCCCTTCGGAATAGGTTGGTGCATCAGCAGTGGTGAGCTCATCGCCCAGCGCGGCGGCCAGTTTTGCATCCAGTCCTTGGGCGGAATTGGCCTTCATGGCCTCGTTGATCTTCGGGTAGTCCAGTGGCTGGTTGGCCACCAGGATCGCCATGACGTCCATACTGCCAACTTCATCCGCCGTTAGGCTTTGGTCCCGCGGGAAGATGCGCGTACCGGTAATCCCGCAATAGGGCGAATGCTTGGGCGTGTAAGGGAAAAGCACGTACGTGGTGCCGTCCGTTTCCAACCCGAAGACATAGGTGTAGCACTCGGCGTTGTTGGTCACTTCGATCTTGAACCGGTCACCCTTGTGAATCGGGCTTGTGGTGCGGAATACGCGTCCCTCTTCATGTTTTAGGGCGATGTGCTGCCCATTGGCCTTTCCTTTGGCGTCCACCATTGCCAAGCCGAAGCGGATGTCGAACTCCGATGGCTTCACATCCACGCCTTCGCCTTGCGGGTATACGGCGTAGGCCTCCTTGCAGAAATAGGCGAAGTCACTGTAGCGCACCCAGGCCCGGCCGTTCATGCCCCATTGCGGCGTCCAGCTGTTCTGCAATTGGAAGCCGCCCTCATTTCCGAATTTGTAGTCGTCGTAGCCGATCACGCACATGGCGTGCCCGCCGAAACCGGCCATCCGGTAATCGCTTTGGTCCGGCTCCCACAGTTCGCGCCCCTCCATGTTCTGCATGAAGGAACCGCCCACCATCATGCCGATCACACAGGGTGAGCCCTGCGCCAACTGCTGCTTCATGGCCAGCATGTCCACCTCATCCTTTTCCGTGTCTCCTTTCGTGAGGCGCTGATAACCCTTGATGCGGAAGGGCATGGCCTGCTGAAGTTGCTCCGCATCGGGCATGCGGTTGCAGCTTTGGTCTGTGTAGGCGAATTTGCTGTAGGGCAGCACCCCGCCGTTCTGCATGGTCTGCATGGCACGCTCGATGTAGCTGCCTTGGCATCCGCTGTTGGGGATCTTGATCTGGTTGTATAGGAAGCTTGGGCTGAACCGCGTGCTGTTCGGGTCCTGTTTGGTGGCTTCCGCCTGCACGATCGTGCGCGCTGCATAGGCACTGGCCCAGGCCACGCAGCTGCCTTGTTGTCCCTGGTCTCCTGCGGCAGGGGCGAATTGTTCCAGCGTGATCCGCTCCGGGAGAGGATGCTCGGTATTATCCGCCAGTGGCTCGAAAATGGCCACACTATCGTATAACGCAGGGTTGAAATCAGCCCCAGTGCTGAAATTGGCGAGTTGGGAGATCATGCTTTGCCCGCCGCCCTGGCCACATCCTCCTCCAAAGAAGTAGTACAGTCCGAACAGCACCGCCGCGATCAGCAACAGCTTGGGCCGTTTGATCAAAAAGCCCAGCAGTAAGGGGATCAAGCTGCCCCCAAGGCCGCCACCGCCCCCGCCACCTGAAGGCCTGTTGGAAGGTGGACCTTGGCGTTGCTCGTCATTGCCCTCGTCGGGTGTCATGCGGATCGGCATCGTGGCTCGTTTATCGGCGTAAATTATGGATTGCCCCAATACTTTTCTTGCCAAGGGCCAACGGCTTGCAGCATTGCCTGAACGGCCCGGTCGACCTCGTCGATTACCCAACATCAGCACCTGTTGCCAGCCACGTGCCTGCTACCTTCGCCCCGCCATGGAACGCATTGCTGTCCCGTACCGTGATACCGGGCGTTTCTCCGGTTTGGTCACGGCCTATTTGGAGGGGGATGCCAAGCTGCGGAAGTTCCACCAATGGACCGGGGACCTGGACGGCCTCCGCCAAGCTTCCCAAGCAAGGGCGTTCCAACCGGCCTCACGGATCGCGCTGGGAGATGCACTGGCACGCCAATATGCGGGCATGCATCTCCAGGCACCTGTGCTCCGCAACCTGGAACTGCTCAAGCGGCCCGGTACACAGACCATCACCACGGGCCATCAACTCTGCTTGTTCACCGGTCCGCTATACGTGGTGTTCAAGATCCTCAACACCATTCGGCTGGCCCGGCAGTTTTCCACCTCGGATCCTGGCATGGTGCCGGTGTTCTGGATGGCCACCGAGGACCACGACAGGCCCGAGATCGACCACGCCTACCTCAACGGAACCAAGGTGGAATGGCCCGGGCAGGCAGGAGGGGCCGTGGGCCGCATGACCATGGACGGCATAGGCCGCGTACTGGACCAGGTTGATTCCCTGTTGGGGCTCGGCAGCCATGCTGATGTGATCCGTGATCTGCTGCGCCGTTGCTACCGCCCCGACCACGACCTTGCCAGGGCCACCCGGCTGTTTGTGGATGCCTTGTTCGGGCGCTACGGGGTGGTGGTCCTGGATGGTGACGATCCCGGGCTAAAGCGGGAATTTGTCCCCGTCATGCGTGAAGAACTGCTCAACAATGTGGCTGAGCGCTCTGTACGCTACGCGGACCAGCGGTTAGGGGAGCACTGGAAAACGCAGGCGCACGTCAGGCCGATCAATCTGTTTTATTTGCGCCCCGGCCATAGAAGCCGCATTGAACGGGTAGGGGAGAAGTACCAAGTGCTGGAGGGTGGGCCCTCCTTCAGCCTGGATGAACTGCTCAGGGAACTGGACAGGCACCCGGAACATTTTTCGCCGAACGTGCTTATGCGTCCTCTTTACCAGGAAACCATTCTGCCCAACGTCGCCTACATCGGGGGCGGAGGCGAACTTGCATACTGGTTCCAGACCAAGTGGCTCTTCCAAGCGGTCCGGGTGCCCATGCCGGTGCTGCTGTTGCGCACATCAGCCGCATTCATGCCGGAAAAGGACGCCCAACGCATGTTGGCTTGGGGTTTCGATGCAAAGGATGTGTTCCTTCCATTGGAAGTGCTGCGCTCCCGGCTGGCCAAGGGAAGCGCGGCATTCCCCACATCCATGGACCGCGAAATCCAGGAAACCCGGGCGTTCTATGCCTCACTGGCGGAACGGTCCGTAAAGGCCGATCCCACCTTGCAAGGTGCTGTGGCCGCCATGGAAAAGCGTGCACTGCATCACTTGGATGCATTCGGCAATAAGTTGGTTCGCGCCGCAAAACGCCAACAAGCCGAACCGTTGGAACAGCTGGCCCGCGTACATGGCCGCTTCTTTCCGGGTGGCGGCTTGCAGGAGCGCCGCGAGAACTTCCTGGTGTGGTACGCGCGGGAGGGACCCGGCTTCTTCGACAGGCTGTTGACCGCACTTGACCCGCTGGACCCGCACTTCAGTATTTTGCCCGGATAGCGGGCCGCCTGGCAGTATCAGGAAAACACTTCCTTGAGTTGTTCCAGGATGTGTCTCTCCTGTTGGTTCCTTCCGCCAAGTGCGTCCGCTACGGCTTGTGCCGTGCGCGTGACCAGGTTGCGCGTGCTGGCATCGAACAGGTCCGGATGGGCGGCATTTGCCTCCTTGAAACGCCCAAACGCATTTGCCGGGGTCAACTTGTGGGAATACGCATAGTCGTATCCGATCTCGATGAAATAGGCCAGGTCCGTGCCCACCTCATCCTGCCTGGGTTCAACCGGTATCCAATGCTGCTGGACGATCTTTTTCAATTTGGTGCTTTCCTCATCGGAAACATGTCCGTCACTGGCCGCAATGCTGTAAAAAAGATAGCCCAGGCCGGCATACAGTTCTTCCTTTGCTTCGTTCATCGTGCTGGCATGTGTTGGGTTGATGGTGTGCCCGTGTCATGGGTCCGGGCTTCCCTGGAGCTTCACAAGTTTAGGCCGTCCGGACGGAATGGCCCCTGACAAATGTTGGCAGGGCCTGCACAGCCCATCCTACCTTTGGAAACGCACGTTCATCATGAGGCATATCCTCCTGCCCACGGATTTTAGCGAAGCGTCGTTCAAAGCGGCACTTTTCGCACTTGATCTTTTCGGTACCGAGAATGTGGAATACACCTTCCTGAACGTTTACCTGAAACTGGCCTATCGGAATGCACTGCTTCCCCAGGGGCAGGATACGGAGCGGGCTTCGCGCAACGGCTTGCGCCGCGTGGAACGGCGTTTCCGCAGGAAGGCGGGAAAGGTGAGGGTCGCGTTGAGGTCCAGTTTCAGCGCCTTGGTGAATGCAATGGAAGAACTGGATGCAGCCAATCCCGTGGACTTGGTGATCATGGGCACCCAGGGCGAGGGCAACTACGGGCGCGTAGGCCGCAACACCAGCGCTGCGGTCACTTCATCCGCCCTGCCGGTGATCGCCGTGCCGGCCAAATGGGAACCGGTGAAATTGGACCGGGTCCTTTTTGCCGACGATGGCATGCAAGAGACTGGGGCGAGCTTAAGGCCACTGGTGGACATCGCAGGCTTGACGGGTGCCCGCATCATTGTGCTACATGTGGACCAGGGTAACACGGCGGGTCAACGCGCCATGCACAAGGCCTCCCTGAAGGGCATTCCCCACTCCTTCAGGTCGGTGCAAGGCGATGCCGTGGTGGATACCTTGGAGCGGACGGTGTTGGAAGAGGGCATTGACCTGGTTGCGGTGGTGCGGCGCAAGCGGAGCCTGTGGTACCGGCTTTTCCAGGGCAGTACATCCAAGCGCATGGCGCTGCACGGCATTGTGCCGCTGCTGGTTTTGCGCGGTTGAAGGAGGCTTGTCCGCAATCGGCCTCAGTAGGCGAGCTGAGTACTTTCCATCCGGCTGCCGGACGAGGCACGCAGGATGTACATGCCGTGCGCAACCCCTTCCATGGGCACAGGGCACAAGCCCTCCATGTTGATCACAACGGACCGGATCATCCGGCCTGTGGCATCGAGCACCTCCAGTACACTGCCCTTGGGAAGATCATGCAGCAGGTAAAGGCCGTCCTGGCCGTATAGCACGGTGAGCGGCAGGCCGCCAGTGCCCTGGAACAGCACGGGCACGGCCTCGCTCAGGGTGGAGGTCCCGTCCTGGTCCGTTTGACGCAGCCGGTAATAGCTCAGCCCGTGGAGCGGTGCGCGGTCCACGTCCGTGTAGTTGGTCACAGACTGGCTGTTGCCTGCCCCGGGGAGCTGGTTGATCGCATCAAAGTGCACCGCGTCCATGCCGCGTTCCACCGTGAAGAAGGCATTGTTGCGTTCCGAGGCGGTGCTCCAATTCAAGTCCACCACGCGCCCTGAAGGTGTCGCCGTAAATGAAAGAAGCTCTATGGGCAGCGGGTTGTTCGCTGTCACAGAGGCCAGGGTCCAAGGGCTGAACCCGGTTTCCACCGCTGCCGTGGAAACCGTCCCCGAAAGTGCTGTTCCCGTGGTGCCGCCGTTTCCCCGGTCATCCCAGATGGTGCCGTTCCAGTGCGCTACGCGCAGTTCGCCCAAGGCACCGGCCGTCACCCCGCAACTTTCCGGGGTGCCCCAGCTAAGCACTACCTGCGCATACGGCGTGGCTCCCATGCGATCGATGTTCCAATACTCGCAATGGCTGATGTGGTCCAAGGTGGTCGGCGGGGCCAACGGTGCAATGGCCACTTCCGGGTCGGCGGCGAAATATTCTGCGGTGAACACACCGCCAGCCGTAAGGTTTTGCAAACCCGCTGGGCGGCAACTGTTGTTCTTTCCAATGGGGAAGGTGAAGTCGGTGCTGCCGGTTCGTTGCAAAGGTCCATGCACAAAGCTTGCGTTGCTGTAATTCACGGCAGTGGCACCGGAAAGCAGGCTGATCAGGTTGGCCGGGGATGAGAAGATCCTGCCTTGGGTAAGGTCGAGTTGATTGCGAATGGCAACCGGAGCAGTGAGGTGGACGTCACCGCCTGATTTGGCCACCCGCATATTGTAGAAGTACTCCATTGGATTGCTGTTCTGGATGTATTGGTCCGTGCCACCGTTCAGCACCACTTGGCTGTTGATGTCAAGAAAGTGGAGTTCATCCTCCTGGTTGATGAAGTTGCCACCCAGCACCAAGGTGCCACTGCTGCCCAGTGCACCTTGCATGTGTAGACGGCCGCCCGGCTTGAGCCTGAAGTTCCCGGTTACCACCAACTGGCTGTTCGCCGAAACCAGCTGCATGGTGCAATTGGATGCGCCAAGTGCAGTGCCTGAAACTTCCACGCTGTCCGCATTCAGCGTTGCATTGGCCAACACCTGCACCGTGAGATTGGATGCGTTGGTGTTCTCAAGCTTGTAGAGCCCACCTACGTTCAAGGTGCTGTTGGGCTGTACGCTCAATGCTTTCGGAGGGAAGAGGCTGAAGTGCTGCCACACACTTGCGCAGGAACCGGTACCGCCGGGTTGAACGCCCGGGTTGAGGCCCACGTCGCAAGCACGGATGGACGAGGCATCAATCACCACGTTCGTCAAGGCATCCGGCACCCGCGCATCATCCCAGTTCCTGCATTCGAACCAATCCGTGTTGATCGCGCCACGCCACAGTCCGTGAACCATGGCACCTGGAATAATGGGCAGGATGGGCGCTGAGAGCCAGTTGTAGCCGAACGTGTTGTAATCCGAGCAACTCGGATAGGAGGTCCAGTTGGAGGGGTCCTCAATGCGGATGATCCAATCCCGTTGCGTCGCGGCTGTGGTCGGCCCGATGTATTTGTTGAAATCAGACGCCAAGGTGGGTGCCATGCTGAAGCATTCCACGCCGGGCGGCAAGTTGCTCCGTTGGGTGGGGTTCGTGCTGCATGAGGCGGTCCAAGGTGGGGAAGGGTTGGTGGTAAAGCCAAAAAGGATGGTGCCGGAATACGTGGCATTATTTCCGCCGGATGCACCGCTGGTCCATGTGCCTCCTTGCATGAAGAAGAGCTGGTCTCCTCCATTGTTCATATTGAGAGAAGTGGCGGTACCCCCCGGGGCGGTAATGGACGTGCAAGTCCACTGGGCATCGGGGGCCATCGATTGGACGTTTGTCGGTCCACTGCTTGTATTGACCTTGAAGGTGATCACCTGCCCGGCCGGGATTGCCGGCCCGGTGCGTTTCATGCGCACCGTGCCTTCGCCGTTGCCCCATTGTCCGGGGTTGCATCGTTCATAGCCATTGTCCGTCAGGATGATCTCCGTGCCGTAGACGATTTCCTTGTAACAGAAGAAACTGATCCGGTCTTCACCGCTAACACCTGCGCAGCCGCCCTCATTGGCGTTCACGCCAACAATGGCCAAATCTCCAGGGGTCAGGGAGGTGGGTGGCGAATCATTGTCACCGATCACCAAGGTGGCCGTGTTGTTGCTGCCAATGGCAAAGCCGGCGGACACCCCTGTAATGGTGAAGATCACGTTTTCCGTGGGTTCCGGGATCAGGTCATTGATCACCGTTGCGGTGAAACTGAAGGTGGGAACATTCGGGCCCCAGCCAACAGTGATCGTTGCGCCGACGGGTGCCGGATTGGTGGTGTAATCCGACCCATAGGTGGCTGTGCTGGCCCCGCTGATGGTGATGGTGGCAAAACCCGATCCATGCGTCGTGGGCAGGATGCTCAAATAAAAGGTCTGGAGGCCCGCGGATTCCAGCACCGTGATGTTCAACGTGCTGAAATCGATCGTCGGAACGGTGTCGTTGTCGATGATGGTGAACACATGGCTGACGGCGGAACCGATGAAAATACCCCCGTTGCTGCCGGTAATGGCGAGGTCGATCGTCTCGTTCGGTTCGGTGATCGCATCGTCATTGATGCTGATGGTGAAGCTGGCCGCTGTAGCGCCACTGGGCACATTGATCGTGATCACGCTTGCGGCTGCCGCAGGGGTGGTGGTGTAGTCCGTTCCGTAGGTGGCGCTGCTGCTGCCACCAATGGTGATGCTGATCGTGCCTGCTGAACTGGTGGCAGGGCTGATGGTCATGTTCACTGTGATGGTCCCTGCATTCTCCACCGCAGATCCAGTGGGTGTGCTGAAGTTCACCGTAGGGCCGCACGTCATGGTGTGGGTCCCGAGATGGCTTACATCGTCCACGGCGTACTGGGTCCATTGAGAGGCCAAGGTTGGAAAGGTGCATGGCGGAGGGTTGGCCGTTACACCGGAGCAGATGTTCGGGTTGCGTACCAATGTTTTGGCTTTGGTTGTAAATGACCCGGATGTCCATGCAGTGCCCGGATCGCAACCAATGTTGCCAAGGATGTCAATGTTGCTGGTTGTGGAGATACGTTACAACGCAATGGCATCATTGCCATTGAAATTACAGGCTGCTTTATTTGTGGCCGCCCCGCCGTAGATGGCTGCAGCGGTGTTTCTATACACAATGGGGGCCCCTGCGGACAATGTCCCTGAGAGGAGCACATCGTTTGTTGGGGCGGCGGCACCATTCGCATATAACCTCAACCGGTAATCACTAAGGTTGATCGGACCACTGGTCCCATTGTATAGTTCGATGTACTTATTGCTTGCACTGCCTTCCACATATTCTGAGATGATCAGGTCCGTTGCTTGTGCCGCGGCCTGGCCGCCGATCATGGAGAACCCGGCTGCCAGCATAGCCGCCGGCAGCCACCCCTGGAAGGATCCCCTTCCATGAGCTCCTTCCATGCGCTCTCCACCAGCTGAAAGTGGCTTGCTCATGCATACAAATGTCGGTAATTCCCGACCCGTTTGGCATTGCGGAATCGCAATGGAAATGTTAAGTTTTCAGCCTCTGTTGAAAAGCAGGAAGGCCGAAACGCTATTGGTTATTCCCTGCTCCCCGGCTGGAACTTTGCCCTGGGTGTAAGATTGGTCACCACCGGTGCCTCATGGCCAAAGTCGCACTTGGGGCAGGCGATGCAGCTTTCGCGCTTGAAGCGGTGCCCGTTGCTGCATTCAAAAGTTTCCACCAGTTTGTTCGGATCGTGGAGGTGCGGCCCGCCGGACCCTGGCACCGATGCCGTGAACCCCAACTCCGTCCTGCTGCTGCTGCGGGTGTACACGATGGACGTTTTATTTCTGGTTTCGCATTCCGGGCACTTCATTGCTGTGGGCGTGTAAAGCATTCAACGGTGCGCTGAAGATAGGGAAACCTTCAGGCACCGTTGGATGCAACCCCGGCTTTCAGGCGACAACCTTGCCGGAGCGCGAACAGGGTGGACGATCACTTCAGCTCACCCCGCTCCGCCGCCTTTTGCATTTTCTTGTTCGCATAGATGGCCACTTCCACGCGCCGGTTCTGTGCCTTGCCGGCCGTGGTGTTGTTATCCGCTATGGGCTGTGTTTCCCCGTAGCCGACGGTGCTGATCCTGTTGGCCCGCACGCCGTTGGAGATCAGGAAGCCGGATACGCTTTCCGCGCGCTGCTTGGAAAGCGTCATGTTGTGATCATCCGGCCCGGAAGAATCCGTATGCCCTTCGATCAGGATGTCCGTATCCTCGTATTTGTTCAGTGTTTTCGACAGGTCCACAAGGTTTGACCGGGATGTTTGGTTCAGGCTGCTTTGGTCCACCCCGAAGAGCAGCCCACTGTCAAAAGTGATCTTGATGCCTTCCCCAACGCGTTCCACATTCGCACCCTTGAGGTCCTCGCGCAGTTCAGCTGCCTGTTTGTCCATCTTATGGCCGATCAGCGCGCCTGCCGTACCGCCCACGGCGGCACCAATGATGGCACCCACTGCGGTGCCGTGGTCGCCGAACTGGTTGCCTACCACCGCACCGATCCCCGCACCTGCCCCTGCACCAATGGCCCCGCCTTTTACGCCTTTGGATGCATTGCAGCCGCTGAAGATCAATGCGCTGCCAACTAGAATGGTTGCCGGTAGGATGACGTACTTCATGTGTGTGGTTTGTTGGTGTGTTGGTCCCCAATGGGGAAAGTGTGTCACCATGCCATTTCAATCCGTGTTCCATCATGCACTTCGTCACCACCTCGGGGTACGGAGATCCGTGTAAGCCGCGCCCCCAGTGGCCGGAACGGATTTGCGCAAGTTCCTGGTGGCCGGGTTCCGGCTATGGGAAATGCGGGGGATCACATCCCCGATCTGCGGAACGATCACCCCGGAATCCCTCCTGGTAGCAGGATTGTTGCGTCCTTAGAGTTGGATAAACCGGCACTGGGAGGTGTTTCCCGTGCGCGGATCGGTAACTTGGAGCAGATAGGTTCCGGCAGCAAGCCGAGGGAGCAGGACCTGGGTTCCTTGTAGGACCATGGAGTAGGGCACTTCGCCCGTGATGGTGCGGATCTTCAGCTCTTTGCCAACGGCGAACGGTGGCAGCTCGATCTCCCGGGAGGTGCAGGGATTCGGAAAAACGCTGAACGTGCGGTTCCCTTCACCCGCATTCACCACCACGGTGGGTGAGTAGGCGAAGTGCCCATCCATGTCGGTCTGTTTTAGCCGGTAAAAGGAGATGCCCGGATACGGGTTGGCATCCAACGCGGAATACCGGATCATACCAGTGCTGTTTCCGGCACCTGGTTGTTGCATAACAGGCAGGAAATCAACGGCATCAAGCGACCGCTCCACGGTAAAGTAAGCGTTGTCCTGCTCGGATGAAGTGGTCCAGTTCAGCCATACGCTTCCGCCCATCGGGTGGGCACCGAAGTCCCCTAGCGTGATCGGCAAGGTGCTGCTGTTGATGTGAACGGTCTGTGCAGGGATTCCCGGCCCTTGTATCTGGATGTTCACGTTGGTGCAGCCCAGGGAGGCGATCGTGGCTGTGGCACAATCGGCCACGCTGCGCCAAGCGTTCCCCGTTGTGGTGACGGTGCCGCTGGATGGGCCATTGGGAAGGTCAAAGAACAAGGAAGTCGAACCACAGCCCACGGTGCCCTGTAGCGTGTACATGCTGCTGGGTGCCCCGGCTCCACTGAAAGTGATCGAATAGCTCAGTCGTACATCGTAGTTGTAGCCCCATGTGCACGGTGAGTTATGTGGCACGATGGCAATGGCCATGATGGAAATGTTGACCTGATACCCGGTGGAGGAATGGACCACGGTTTGCGCAGCGGCCGGACGCTGGCCCAGGAGGCCGAAAAGAGAAGCAGGGACACGGGGAGGGCAGTGAGCGGGTGGGTCAACTTCAACATTCGTGCAAGTCGATTTTGCCGGGTTCAACGGATCGTGCGTCGATAGGTTTTTGATTTTGGTCGATTGTTTGCCGGGCGGGAGGTGCTTGCCCGTCATTGGCTGAGCATGCAGCGGATCATTCAGCGGCATAAGCTCATCCTTAGCTTCGGACCATCATCCATTCATCACTTCCGATGTCCAACCCCGTCCGCCCTTTGGTCCTGCCATTCGTGCTTGCCCTGTTCACGAGCGTCCTGGCCCAGCCCTACAAATACGGTTGCCACTATTTTCGGCAGCACCCTCCGGCTGCGCATCCATCCACCACAGCAGAAAGGGCGTTGATCGATGACATCATCGCGCGGAGCGACACGTTCGACATATTGGATTACGACATCGCGCTGGATGTCACGGATTATGCCGGGCAGCAATTGAAGGCGGCCACCACCATCACCTTCACCCCGTTGATGGCGGGCCAATCCTTCATCCGCTTTGAATTGTGGGACCTGGCGGTGGATTCGGTCTCCTCGGCCGCCGGCCCGCTTGCATTCAGCCAGGACACCATGCACCTGCGCGTGTACCTCCCATCATCCCCGCTGATCGGCGATACCATGTCGTTCACCGTGCATTACCACGGGCATCCGCACCGTGATCCGGACTGGGGGGGATTCTACTTTGAAAGCGGCTACATCTACAACCTGGGCATCGGCCTCACCACCATCCCGCCGAACTTCGGCAAGGTGTGGTATCCGTGCTTCGATTCGTTCGTGGAGCGGGCCACGTACACCTACCATGTGAAGAGCGCGGGGACCTTCCGGGCGCACTGCCAGGGTGATTTCCTGGGGGAAGTGCAATTGGGCGGCGATACCGTGATCCGTTCCTTCCGCATGGGCCAGCCGATCCCCACGCACTTGTCGGCCATTGCCGCGGCCAACTACCAAGACACGGATTTCGTGCATGATGGGGCCAATGGTGAGGTGCCCGTCCGGCTCACCGCAAAACCGGCCCAGCTGGGCGCGATGACGGCCAAGTTCGCCGATATTGGGGCTGCCATCGATGCCTGTGAACATTGGTACGGCCCGTACGCATGGCAACGGGTGGGCTACGTCCTCACCACGGACGGCGCACTGGAGATCCCCACCAACATCGCCTACCCGGATTTCATGACCTCCCAAAGCCTCTTTGAGAACAGGGGGCTCTTCACCCACGAACTGGGCCACCATTGGTGGGGTGACATGGTGACACCACGCACCCAGCAGGACATGTGGTTAAAGGAAGGCCCGGCTGAATACAGCGCCCATTTGGTGGAGGAATGGATCGGGGGACAACAGGCATTTGAGGACGTGGTGAAGAACAACCAGCACTATGTGCTGAGCCAGGCCAACGTGCAGGACGGCGGCTTCCAGCCGCTCTCGCCCATGCCGGACCCGTACATCTACGGCCTCACCACCTATTACAAAGGGGCTTCCGTAATGCACAACTTGCGGGGTTACCTGGGCGATACGCTCTTCAGTCAAGGGATGCACGCCGTCCAGGCCGCCCATGCTTACGGCACGCTTGATGCAGCAGGCTTTCGGGATGCATTGGAAACGGCCACCGGCTATGATCTGCATCCCTTCTTCACGGACCAGGTATTTGCACCGGGCTTCTCGGTATTCGTGGTGCAGCACATGGCCGCCCAACAGAATGGGGCGGAATGGGATGTGGACCTGAACATCCGGCAGAAGTTGCGCGGCACCGGCGTGTTCCACCAATCCGTTCCGCTGGATGTGACATTGGTCGGTGCGCTGGGGGAGCGCCAGGAGTGCCGCCAACTGGTGGGTGGCGAATTCACGGAGCTCTCGTTGCCATGTGCCTTCCAGCCGGCCATGGTCGTGCTCAACGGGCACAACCGCCTCAACCAAGCACGCCTCGACCTTGAACGGGAACTCGTGCCGGGCCAAAGCTTCAATGCCTTCCTGCCCTACGTTGACCTCAGGCTCTTCGCGGACCAGTTGGTGGATACCGCACTGATCCGCATCGAACACGTTTGGGCCGCCCCTGACCCGGGCCCGCTGGGCTTCGGCATAGACCAGATCTCCTCCACCCATTATTGGACCGTGGACGGACTATGGCCTGTGGGCACCGCCCTGCATGCCAAGTTGGATTACTCCGGCCTGGCGGTGACGGCATTGGACCATGACCTCTTTGGAACCACTGAGCTCGGTGCCCTGCTCGTGTACCGTCCGGACCCCACATCCACCTGGCAGATCTATCCGGACCAGACCCTGCATGCCAACAGCCTTACCAATGGCGTGGGCACCATCGATGTCAATGTGCTCTTGAAAGGCCAGTATGCCTTTGCCAAAGGACCGGGATCCGTGGGCATGGCGGATGCCATTGAAAGTGGGGGGCGGCTCAAGGCCTGGCCAGTTCCGGCAAAGGACCAATTGCACCTTGACGGCTTGCCGGTTTCCGGGAGGCTGTTCCGCTTCAGCCTGTTTGCAACGGACGGCGGTCTGGTGATGCAGGGTTTCCGCAGCAATACCGGAAACGGCGGATTGATGCTGGAGGTGGGTGGATTGCCTTCCGGCACTTATGTGGCACGGTTGCAGGACCTGGACGGGGGATGGAGTGGACGCACGAGTTTCGTGGTGGCGCGGTAACTTTTCACTTCCCCGCTTTGGCACGCGGATGGAACTGCAGGATGTTGCTGCGCAGGTACTCCCTGTCCAGATGGGTGTAGATCTCGGTGGTGGTGATGCTGGCATGGCCCAGCATTTCCTGCACGGCGCGGAGGTCCGCACCACCCTCGACCAAGTGGGT
>CALMYC010000086.1 GCA_937873385.1 uncultured Flavobacteriales bacterium
GCCCTGGTGGACCACCAGGGCGGTGGCCTGGACCTGAAGGAATGTGAAGGTAGGAAAACCCTGCTTCACTGTTGCCTGTACATTTAGCGCCACGCCACCGCCCTGGTGGTCCACCTTATCCCGGTCCCCATGCAATTGAAACAGCCGTTCATCGCCTTGCTCTGCCTGCTGTCCACCACGGCGGCCACGGCACAGAAGAAGTACACCTACACCTCCGTCCCCAACGACCCGATGCAGGAGCGCATCTACACGTTGTACAAGGGCCTGAAGGTCTACTTGTCCAAGAACGACGATGCACCGCGGATCCAAACCAACATCGTGGTGCGAGCGGGGAGCAAGTATGATCTCGCCACAGCCACCGGCCTTGCGCACTACCTGGAGCACATGCTCTTCAAGGGCACCCACGAGATCGCCACGCTGGACTGGGCCATGGAGAGCGGTTACATCAAGCAGATCTCCGACCTCTACGAAAAGCGCAGGCAGACCACCGACGAGGCCCAACGCGCGAAGATCTATGGTCAGATCGACAGCATCAGCAACATTGCCGCCACATACGCGGTGCCCAATGAATACGACAAGATGGTCTCTTCCCTTGGTGCGAAGGGCACGAATGCCTATACAAGCACGGAGCAGACGGTGTACGTGAACGACATCCCCGGCAACGCACAGGAGAAGTGGATGATGATCGAGTCCGTGCGTTTCCAGGACCTGGTGCTGCGCCTCTTCCACACGGAGCTTGAAGCCGTGTTCGAGGAATTCAACCGCGGGCAGGACAACGACTATCGCAAGGTGAGCCAAGCGATGAACCGCGAACTGTACAAGAACCATCCGTACGGCACGCAAACCACCATCGGGCGGGGCGAGGACCTGAAGAACCCCAGCATGGTGAAGATCCATGCATACTTCGACACCTACTACGTGCCCAACAACATGGCCATCGTCATGGCGGGTGACATCAACTACGACAGCACCATCGCCATGGTGGACAAGTACTTCGGCAAGTGGAAGCCCAAGCCGGTGCCGCCTTTCACCTTCAAGCCGGAAGTGCCCATGACGCAGTCCGACACACTGAGCGTGTACGGGCCCATGGCCGCATCGGTAAGCATGGGTTGGCGCTTCGGCGGAGTAGGGTCCGGTGATTACATGCTGTTGGACCTGCTGGCGGGTGTGCTGAACAATGGGCAAGCGGGCTTGATGGACATCGACCTGTTGCAACAGCAGAAAGTGCTCGAGGCCTACGCATACGCCAGTGAGCAGATCGACTATTCGGAGTTCGACATGAGGGCCACGCCGAAGCAAGGGCAGACCATGGAGCAGGCCCGGGGTCTTTTGCTGGCCGAGCTGGACAAAGTGAAGAAGGGCCAGTTCGAGGATTGGCTGATCCCCGCTGTGATCAACCACAAACGCCAGGAGCAGGTCAAGTATTGGAATGAGCGCAACAACCTGCGCGCCTCCGCACTCACCGATGCCTTCATCCTCGGGAAGGATTGGAAGGATGTGGTGGACTACTACGACCGGATGGCCCGGATCACCAAGCCCCAACTGGTTGAGTTCGCCAAGGCACGCTTCAATCACAATGATGTCACGGTGTTCAAGCGGGTCGGAACGGACACGGCTGTATTCCACGTGGACAAGCCGAAGATCACGCCGCTGAAGATCAACCGCGGGGAGGAAAGCGCATGGCGGAAGCAATGGGACAAGGTGCCCGAGGCGCGGATCAAGCCGCAATTTGTGGACTACAACACGGCCATCACCCGGCGCACGCTGAACCACGGGATCCCACTGGCGTACATCCCCAACCAAAGCAACGACCTGTTCACCCTTACGCAGGTGTTGGACCTGGGCAACTACGACGACCCCAAGCTGAGGATGGCGGTGAACTACCTGCCCTACTTGGGCACCTCGAAGATGAGCGCGGAAGACGTCCAAAAGGAATTCTTCAAGCTGGGCGTGAGCTTCAATGTTTTCGCAGGGCAGGACAGGGTCTATGTGTCCTTGCAAGGCTTGGAGCAGAACATGGAGAAGGGCTTGAAGTTGATGGAGCAGGTGCTGAACGATCCCCAGCCCAACGCTGACGCGTTGAATGAACGGGTGAACGATGAGCTGAAGGAGCGTAGCGACAATGTCAAGAACAAGAACTTCATCCTGTTCAACGGACTGTACAACTATGCCCGGTACGGGGAACGTTCACCACTTCGCAACATCCTCTCTGCGGAACAGCTTCGCGCGGTGACACCTGCCGAACTGATCGACCTCATCAAGGGCATCAACACGCACCAGCACCGCTTCTTCTACTACGGCAAAAAGAACGCGGATGCCGTGGCCTCAATTTTGAACGCGGACCACGCCACAACCGCTCAACTCGCCGAATGGCCGCAGCCCGCGCCCTACGTGGAACTGCCCACCGACAAGGACCAGGTGTTCTACACGGACTATGACATGGTGCAGACCGAGCTGATGCTGGTCTCCAAGGACGTACCGTTCAGCGCGGACCTGATGCCTTATGCGTCGCTCTTCAATGAATACTTCGGTTCGGGCCTTTCGTCCATTGTGTTCCAGGAGATCCGCGAGGCCAAGGCATTGGCCTACTCCGCCTATGCGGCCTTTACCACCCCTGCGAAGAAGGAGGATTCACATTACGTCCGCGCCTATGTGGGCACGCAAGCGGACAAGTTGGCCCAGGCGGAATCCGCACTGGGGGCTTTGATGGACAACATGCCAACGGACCAGGCCATGTTTGATGGAAGCAGGGATGCAGCCCTCAAAAAGATCGAGTCCAGCCGCACCACCAAGGAGGACATCTACTGGAGCTGGGAAGCTGCCCAGCGCCGTGGCCTGGATGGTGACCTCAACGCGATCATCTACCCCAAGATCCAGCAGAGCAACATGGCCGGCCTGGTGGATTTCTTCAACCAGCACATCAAAGGCAGGCACTACACCTACCTGGCCATCGGCAAGGAAGGGTCCCTGGACCTGGATGCCTTGGGCAAATTGGGCGCAGTGAAGAAACTCACGCTCAAGGACCTCTTCGGATACGACGGCACGGAGCAATAAACAAGAGGGGGCCAATGCAAAAGGGCGGTCCATGTGGACCGCCCTTTTGCATTGGGGCAGGGATGTTCAATGGACCACAATGACCTGCACAGGCCGTACGCCCATGCCAGGGGCGGTGAGCACGTAATTCCCGGGGGCCAGCCCGGCTACGTTGATGGTGTTTTTGCCGGTGGGGGAGATGTTCCCGGCAGAGAGGGCCCTCCCCGCCGCG
>CALMYC010000087.1 GCA_937873385.1 uncultured Flavobacteriales bacterium
GATGTACAGCTGCCCGCCCTGGTCGCGGGTGAATACCCCGCCGGGCCCCACCGGCATGTACTGCTCCGGGTCGGCTTGCCCGCCGATGGCAGGCAACCGCTCAATCTGCTTAGGCGTGAGCTTGGTGACGCCCACGCGTACGTTGTTCTGCTCCTTCTGCTTTTCCGCCGTTACCACCACGGTCTTCATTTCGATGCTGGTCTTCTTCAGGAACAGCTTTTCGCTCTGGATCTGGTCGGCCTTCACGTCCACCTCCTTGCTCAGCGTGTCAAAGCCGAGGTATACCACGCGCAGGGTGTAGTGACCCGGCGGCACCTTGCTGATGGAGAAATAGCCGTTCACGTCGGTCTGTGCGCCGTGGTCGGTGGTGCCGCGCAGCGAAACCGGCGTGAAAATCGAAGGTTCGCCGGTGGACTCATCGTACACAAAGCCGCGCACAGTGCCGGTTTGCGCAAGCATGGACAACGGCAGGGCCATCGCGCAGGCAAGCACGAGGCGGTGGAAAACAGTATGGATCATGTACACAGGCTTCCTTGCAGGGGCGGCTAATGTAGGGGCCGGGACGGAACCGGCCGGACCGATCTGGGGAATGGTGGGATGGCTGGGGGAACGGAATGGAGGGTGGAGTTCGTGGTTCGTAGGGATGCCACTTCGCTGCCGCAAGTCGTGCTTGCGCGAGGGGCCTTCTTCGCCCCGGCATGGTTTAACAGGGCAAGGGCGGATGGGATGCCCGACAACGAACAACTGACAACTACGCCCCACGCCCTACGCGCCCCACGAACTACGGCAACCCCTTTTTTCCTCGTGCCGGGTTTCGCAAACCCCAATCTCCGATCCATTTCCGACCCTGCGCCCAGATGGCATGACTTATCAACCACCATGTTTTCCATATAAATTTCGTTACATTCGTTCCATCATGAACGCGCAACTTTCCATAGCACCTTGCTTGGCTTGCGCGTTGGGTCGCCCTTCGAATACCTCAGGGCGCCGTTGGGCCGTTGGGCCGTTGGGCCGTTGAATTTCCAGTTCACCAAGGTAGCTGTATTCGTTGTCGCCCCATTGGGGCAACGCGCTTGTTTTCCACAAGTACAAACTCAATTTGCAATGGAAGCCGCACCACCTTTTCATGAATAGGTGCGCTCCACCGGAGCGCGGGGCATTGATCATCATCGCCCCCGGCCCCTCCCGGCCAGCCGAACGGGAAGACATGCATGAACGCTGATCGCGGCATGCGTTGTACATTTAACTGACCGGACCGGTCCGCATCGCGGCGGACCACCAACGAACACTTCAATAAGTTCAGTGAAAATGCAACTCCTTGCGATGAACGGCTGGTGGCGCAGGGCGGCTGAGAAGCTGGCCCTGTGCTGCCTGCTGTTCGTTGTCATTCTGCGCTGTGAAGCGCAGAATCTGGTGCCCAATGGATCCTTTGAACTTGCGGACACCTGCCCATACACCGCTGGCTTCCAGGAAGGTGATCAACCGCTGTATTGGCGCAAATGGTTGAATAGCCCGGATTACTTCAGTGCCTGCGCGGACACCGCCACACAAGGCGGTGCGTATATCAGCGTTCCACAGAATGGACTTGCCTACCAGTATGCACAGGACGGGGATGCCTACGTGGGGTATTACGCCTATGACATCAATGGGCAATATCGCGAGTACATTGGTACTCCATTGATAGCTCCATTGACAGTGGGCGCAACCTACTACCTGAGCTTTTGGGCAAACATTGCCACTGGCGGCGTTGATGGATATGTCGGCGGCTTGTGCAACAACATGGGCCTTCTCTTTACCATGCACTCCAATGTCTGGGTGGATTTCGACGGCCCTGCCTTTCCGTTCCGCAACTACGCCCACTTATATCGGGCCGAAGTGTTGACGGATACGGCCAATTGGACTTTGGTGAGCGGCAGCTTCGTGGCGGACAGCGCCTACCAGTACGTGGTGTTGGGCAATTTTTTTGACAATGACAATACACAGGTGATGCCCATTCCGCCACTTAATGGTGAAAACGCCTACTGCCTCGTGGATAATGTTTGCGTATCACCCAATTCCAATGGATGCGACCGCACAGGAATAGGGGAGATCCATCAGCCGGGAGAGCCAACGGCGTTCGTCGACGTTGCGATTGGTGAGTTGATGGTCATCTGGCCAGGCCATGCCCGGTTTAGAGGGGAGGTGGTTGATCCGGCAGGACGCCAGGTTTGCAGGGGAGGATCAGTTGCGGAAGAGTTGCGCCTGTCCTTGGCCGGGCTGAGCGCGGGGCTGTATATAGCAAGGCTTAGGCAAGAAGGAGAGTATGCATTCGTGAAGTTCGTGTTGCCGCGATAAGGAAGGTCCGGTCCAATACGAATTGGACCATGAGAACGAAACGATTGACGGTATGGGCATGCACCATCTGCATGGCCATGGCTGGATATGGGCAAACGGAGTGGCACGCCAATCCTGGAGGCAATACGATCAACGGCACTGAGTACCTCGGAGCGAGATCAGGCAGCACGGTTCCATTGGTTTTGAAGACCGAACCGGACCTTCCAATTGACTTTTACACATCGAGCCGGTTCCGCGCGCGGATCAACCCGCATCTCACCTACGGTTCGCTGAACAGCTTCCCGAACATCCCCGCGGACGGCTTCACGCTGATTACGCCGGACAACGGCTTCTTGAGCCAAGCACCGCGAGGGCCCTTCAGCCGGCTGCATTTGGCCGAAGGCGGTACAGGCGGCAATGCCGAACAGTGGGGCTACCGGCCTTGGCAAAGGAA
>CALMYC010000088.1 GCA_937873385.1 uncultured Flavobacteriales bacterium
GCTCTCGCGGCAGCCGTAGAGGTTGTCGAACTTGCTCTTGGTCACCGAGTCGTTGACGTTGATGGCGCGGAACATCAGCGAGCCCTTGGCCGACATTTCCTTCAGGCGGTGAACGCCGGTGGTGGTTTCTTCGCTGAGGCCCTTGATGTTTTTGGCCAGCTCGGGGAAGCGGTCGAAGACCATGTTGGTGAGGTCTCCCCCATCGTCCAGGATCATGTTCAGCGGCTCGCCGCCGGGGAAGGCGAAGAGGGTTTGCTCAATGCACCAGTCGAATTCCTTTTCGTTCATGCCCTTCCAGGCGAACACGGGAATGCCGGCCTTGGCAATGGCGGCGGCGGCATGGTCCTGCGTACTGAAGATGTTGCAGCTGCTCCAGCTCACTTCGGCGCCCAGTTCCTTGAGGGTTTCGATCAGCACGGCCGTTTGAATGGTCATGTGCAGGCAACCGGCAATTCGTGCGCCCTTCAGCGGTGCCTTGCCCTTGTACTGAGCGCGCAGGGCCATCAAACCGGGCATTTCGGCCTCGGCGAGCTCGATCTCCTTGCGGCCCCATTCGGCGAGGGCGATGTCCTTCACTTTGTACTTCACTTGTTCCTGTGTCTGCGGCATGATTGTGTCGAATCTTAAAAAGCGCGCGAAAGTACGAAATTCCAATAGGATGCAATTGAATGCGGCACCAAGGATGATTGGGTGCCGGGAAGACGAATGTCCGTTCCTGTCCTTGCACTTCCTTCAACGTTTGCGCCGACCACGTTCAACTAGTACGACCCGGAAGTTCGGATCCGGATGCAGGAAGCACCTCGCAATTGTTGGCTGTTACTTAGTGCGTTTCACGGTCGTGAGCGCTTCCTTGGCACTGAGGATGTCCACTGAAACATGCCCCTTGTAATCGCCATCACGCGTGATGACTCCATGTAGCGGGCCACTGGCGGCGCAAGCAAAATATTGCGCCCCATCCTCAATGTCCGTGAATGAACTGGCTGCGCTTTGCAGGAAATGTGAAGCCTCTAGCGGCATCACGTCCACGCAAGCCAGCAAGTCCGTGAGGGTCTGCCGGGCGGCTTGCAGGCGCAAACCCTTCTTCCCGCCTTCGGTTCGTTGTAAGTTGAAAAGCACCACCCCGATGCTTATGGCGGTTGTCACCAGTTGTACCCGGCGCTGCTCCCCAAGTGCCAGCAACGCCATGGCCTCGTCGGGGTCGTGTGGGCGTTCCAGGATGGCATCCAGCAGAATGTTGGCATCAATGAAGAAGCGCTTCATGCACGTTCCTGCTTCTCCCGCCTTAGGCGTTGATAGGCCAAGGTCTTGCGTAGTTCGGCCCCACCCCGGTCATCTGCCTCGAACTCCGATGCGTCAATATGCTTGGACCAAAAGCCCTTCCATCTTAAAATATTTGCCGGCCCCAATTCCGGCTGGCTATCCACCTGTTCAGCCATGGTCTCCACCATATCACTGATGCTGGTGCCTTTGCGCTTGCTTACGCGGCGCAACTTGGCCAGCTTGGCCCGGTCCACACTGAGGGTGAGTTTTGTTTTCATGGCAATTCAAATGTACGTATAAACAATCACGTACGGATGTAAGGTCATGTTCCCGTGAGGGGGACTTTGACGCATTGGCGAATTGCCGAAGGTGGTTGGTGGCAGGTACCCTCTGGCTCAGCTCAGGTGGTGATCAGCCTTAACAATCTACGCACTGGATTGCGTGTTTGCCCCTTTGGCGAATTGTCCCATTGTCACATTGGCAAATTGCCCCTTTGGCGAATTGGTGATTTTCTCCTTTGACGAATTGGCGAATTGTTCCTTTGGCAAATTGTCCTTCCCCGCTGGGAAGTAAGTTCGCCCCATGAGCGTGTTGGCACTGTTGGAGGCGGCGAAGGCCGAAGGACGCAAGCTGCTGGCCGTGCTCATCGATCCGGATTTTGGGCAGGATGAAGCCTTGCTGGAACGCACCGTGCAGAACGCCTGCATGGCCAAGGCGGACTTGATCTTTGTTGGCGGAAGCCTGCTCACCTCCACGTCCTTCAACCACTGCGTGCAGCGCGTGCAGGAGCTCAGCGACCGGCCCGTGGTACTTTTCCCGGGAAGCCCGGCCCAGCTGAGCGCGCATGCGAATGCCGTACTTTTCCTTTCGCTGATCAGCGGCCGGAATCCGGAGCTGCTCATCGGCCACCACGTGGCGGCCGCGCCCACCATCAAAGCACTGAACCTGGAGGCCATCCCCACCGGCTATATGTTAGTGGACGGCGGCAAGCCCACTACGGTAAGTTACGTGAGCCAAACCGTGCCCATTCCGCACGACAAGCCCGGCATCGCTGCGGCTACGGCCTTGGCCGGTGAGTTGCTGGGCCTGCGCACGATCTATATGGATACCGGCAGCGGCGCGCAGCGCACGGTTTCTCCGGAGATGACCGCCGCCGTGCGCGCAAACGTGGCCCTGCCGATCATCGTGGGCGGCGGTATTCGCGATGCGGCCACGGCCCGTGCCTTGTGCGATGCCGGTGCCGATGTGCTGGTGGTGGGCACCGCCTTTGAGGAAGACCCTGAGCGCATCTTTGTGATGAGCGAGGCGGTGCATGGCTGACCCCCGGGGTGTGCAGCCAGGCCGCACACCCCGCAGGGCCGGTTTATTGCACAACGAACCGGAGCACCTTGCTCCCCACATCACCGCCCACCACCCGCAGGAAGTAAGCCCCCTCGGCCAATGTGCCCAGATCGATGGTGTTGCGTCCGGGCTGCACACTGCCGGACCGGAGCGCCTTGCCCGACAGGTCGTGCACCTCGTACATGCGCCCGCCGTGCGGGGGTATTTCCAGCACGAACCGGCCCCGGTTGGGGTTCGGCATGATCCGCAGAATGGCTGCAGGCGCGTTGGCAATGCCCGTGTGGATGTAGCTGAAGGGAGCTGAATTGCTGCTGCAGCCCGCCGCGTTGGTCACCACCACCGCATAGCTTCCGGACTCCACGGGCATGAACCCGCTGTCCGTGGCGCCCGGGATGGCCTGCCCGTCCAAGAACCACTGGAACGCGCCGGAGCCGGTGGCCACCAGCATATCACCTGTTTGCGAGACCACCGGAATTTCCGGCACCTCCAGTTCCACCAATTGCAATTCGTCCAATGACATGGCCGAGCAACCGGCATCACTGGTCACCACTACCGCATACGTTCCCGCTTCACCGGTCACAAGTGCAGTTCCGGTGGCACCTGGCAACGGACTGCCGTCCCTCCACCATTGCACTGTGGTGCCCGGCTCCACCGTTGCGATCAGAACCACGCTGTCCCCTGCACAGAACCCGGGGGCGCCATTTGCCGTCGCCACGGTTGCAACCGGCGCGGGGGCCACGATCACATCGAGCATGTTCGATGGAGCGGATGTGCATCCTGCCGCGTTGGTTGCGGTGGCCGTGATGGAACCGGCTTGGGCAACGGTCCATTGCGGTCCGCCCACAGCAGCCACCAGATCCCCGTTGAGGTACCAATCCAATTGCACCCCGTCAAATACGGCAGTGAGGCCCACGGAGTCTCCGGCGCAGATCGTGGTATTCCCATCCGCGGTGATCACAGGTGCCTGCGGCACGCCGTTCTCGGTGACGACAAGGTCCACGGGCGTGGCTGAGCACCCATTGGCACTGATCGCCACAACGGCATAGGTGCCCGGTGCGGAGGCCACATATTGCGCCGATTGGGCCCCCGCAATGGGCTGCCCGTCCAAGGACCATTCATACAGGGATGCCATCGTGTTCGCGGCTCCCAGTTCCACACTTCCACCGGAGCAGAAACTTGCCGGTCCATCGGCCGTCAAGCTGGTTGCCGGCAAGGTTTCCAACGACACGGTTATGGCGGCGGTTGTTCCCGTGCAACCGGATGCAGGGTCCATGACCTGCATTTCATACTGGCCCGCCATCGTGGCTTCATATTGGAGGTTCACCGCGCCGGCGATCGGTGCATTGTTCAAGTACCACTGGTATGTGTTCCCGGCCTGCCCCCCCATGTCCAGCGCGGAAAGCGCAATGCTTCCATTGGCGCAGAGCAATGCTTGGTCCATTTCCGCTTGCACCACGGGCGGTTCGCTCACCATCACGGTGATCGCACCACTTGTGGCCGAACCACAATCATTGGACACCACCACCGAATAATTCCCGGCTTCCACAGCCACATAGTCCGCTGCGGTGGCACCGTCCAGTTGCAGCCCGTCCCGGTACCACTGGTAACCCGGCCCGCCCACGGCAGTGAGCAGCACTGACCCGCCGGTGCAAAGCTGTGTGGATGCATCCGCACTGATGGATGCCGTGGTGGGCCCTCCCACGGCAATGTCCATGGCTGGAACAGCACCGGTGAATCCCGGACTGGTACTGACCACGCGCACTTTGTACCCGGTGCCCGGCGGAGTGTTAGCCGGGATGGTGGCCGCAATGGTGCCGGAGGTGGTTCCTTGAAGGGTCCCAATGGTCACCGGAGCGGAAAAGTTGCCTGCGGCATCCGAAAGCTGGGCGCGGAACTGGTTGGCAGGAATGAAAATGCCCCCAGCATTGAACGATCCAGTGGCCAAGAAATGCACATTGAACGCAGCCCCCGGGCACAAGGCGGCCGCCAAGGGAGCCTCGACCGTCAGAGTCCGTGGCACATCATAGTACCAGATGCCGGTCACCACCTCGGACCCGAACACGGAAGTGGTATTGATCTGCAGCACTGGCACGCGAAGCCCTTGTGCAAGCCATTTGTACTCGCGCACCACGGGCCGGTTGATCGCAAGGCCACCGATGCTGTCCTTGGCGGTGAGCGTGGTCTTTACCCGCAACACATCCCAAGACCCGCCCGGGGTGGTGATCGCCCCCCAACCGTCCACGGTGTTCAACCGGTCCTGCTGGAAGCCATAGTAGCCCACATTTGGAACGTCGACGTGGTAACTGCTGTGTGAACTGGAGGAATTGCCGAATTGCAGGGGCAACTGGTAGATCACGTCCTGTTGGTCGAAGGTAATGGGGACCGGCAGGCCGCTCAACTCCGCGCCCATGCCTACCGCCTTGAATTGGGAGGACGATACATGGTTGAATGTATACGGGTTGGCGATCGGCAACAGGTTGCTGAACGGAATGTCCACCCCGCCTTTGGCCATGTTTGCCCTGTTGGGGTTGAAGAAAATGTCCGCATACACGATGGCATACAGGAAATTCGTGCTGGCCACGCTTTGGAACCGGACCGTATCCCCTTGTGCTGCCGAGAGGCTGGCGAAATTCCAATTGTACGCGGCCCCTGTAGCGCCGTAATTGACGAACGGGTTGGTAACAGCCTTCACCCGCACCAATTGGTCATTGGCATGGGGCATTTCATTTTGGCCAACGGTGATCTGGGCCAACACAGGGGCCCAAGGTGCCAGGGTCAGGAGCAAAACCGCGTAGTGCTTCCGCATGTGATGGATTTTGCGGCAATCTATGGCGAAAGGCCGAACGGAATCAAGACGAAACCCGATTTTTCTTCGACAAACGACCCAGTCCGACCCACGGGACCCCTCCCTAAAGCCGGTCCCGGAGCTTCGCCGCAATCCCCATCGACCGCAACCGCGCTGCGGGATCGAAGAAGTGCCCGCTGATCATCAGCTCGTCCGGCCCGTGTTGCTGCACGAATTTCCGCAGCCCGGCTTCCACCGTGGCTGCATTGCCCACAAAAGAGCACGAGAGCTTCTCGCCTACCCACGCCTTTTCCTGCGGAGACCAATAGTCGTCGATATCGGCGATGGGCGGCTGCACCAAGCCGCGCTGGTCGCGCAGCATGTTCACGAAGGCGATCTGCATGGTGGTGAACAAGCGCCGGGCCTCGGCATCGCTTTCGGCGGCGAAGACGTTCACGGTGAGCATCACGTACGGTTTGCCCCATTGCTCGCTCGGCGTGAAGCGCTCGCGGTACAGCGCAATGGCCTGCTCCATCAGTTCCGGCGCGAAGTGTGAAGCGAAGGCGAACGGCAGGCCGAGCATGGCGGCGAGCTGAGCGCTGAAGAGGCTGGAGCCGAGCAGCCAGATCGGCACGTTCTGGCCTTCGCCCGGCACGGCCTTCAGTTGCTGGCCCGGTTCCGCCGGGCTGAAATAGTACTGCAGTTCCTGCACATCCTGCGGAAATTGC
>CALMYC010000089.1 GCA_937873385.1 uncultured Flavobacteriales bacterium
CCAGCGGGGCCACGGCGATCTTTTCATTCTCCACCATCTCGTCCAGCCGCTTCAGCGTATTGTCATTCTTCTCGAAGTTGCCGCGGATCAGTTTCAGGTTGTCCCAGATCGGCTGCATGTACGGGTCCATCTTGCTCTGGATGTCGCCGGGCAGGTAACCGATGTCCTTGTTGCTGAGCGGCACCACCGGCCTGGTGATGAAGATCTGCCGGTAGTCGCGGCGCTGCTCCAGTGCGCAAGCCAGCGCCAACAATGTTTTGCCCGTACCCGCCGCGCCCTGCATGGTCACCAGCTTGATCTCCGGGTCAAGCAGTGCGCTCATGGCCAATGCTTGTTCGGCATTCTTCGGTCCGATGCCGAACACCGTCTGCTTTTCCACGCGGCCCACGAGCCCGGTGCGCGGGTCGAACTTGGCCAGCACGCTCTTCTTTCCCTGCTTGAGGATGAAGAAGTGGTTTCCCTTGGGCTGCTGCCCCAGCTTTTCCGAGGACACCGTGCCGTGCATGAAAAGGTCATCGATCGCGCCCTCGTCCATTTGCTCGTTCACCGTGAGGCCCGTGAACAAATTGCGGCCAAGGTCGCGCACCTTTCCCGTGAGGAAATCCTCGGCAATGATGTTGAGGCTTTTTGCTTTCAGGCGCAGGGCGATGTCCTTGCTCACCAGCACCACCTTGCGGTCCTTGTTCTGCCGCTGCAGCGTCAGCGCGGCATTGATGATCTGGTGGTCGTTCTTGCCGTCCTGGAACACTTTGGTCGCATCCACCCCGTTCAGGTCGTGCTTGGCCACCACCTTGAACTTCCCTTTCGTGGGGCCGTTCAGCGGCACCCAGTCGGTGAGCAGGTCGCCGTGCCCGATGCCGTCGAGGTGGCGGATGAACTCTCGCGCCTCGAAGTTGATGGTGTCGTTTCCTTTTTTGAACGTGTCGAGTTCTTCAAGTACTTGTATGGGGATGGCCACATCATGCTCCTGAAAGCTTTCGATGGCCGAATGGTCGTAGAGGATCACCGAAGTGTCCAGTACAAAGATCTTGCGGTCTTTTTTCTTCATGCGATCAATGAACGGGTTGATCAAATGTGGGGTGTCCGCGAACAAGAACCGAAAGGCCGGTGTTCCACTTTTACACGATCGATCGTGTCCATCCCTCCCTTCACGCTGTTAAAACACACTACAAGCCCGCCTCCCTTTTTCAGGGGCGTAATTTTGGCCCGTCGATGCACGACTTCCCCTGAATCCACCGGCAACGTGCATGGCGTGCATTCCTTGTTGTGCCGGCAAACGATCCAACTCCAAAGGACCATGAAACAACCTCCGACCCTGAAAGCACAACCTGGCCATGGCCGGGCTTGGCAACATCTTTTACTGTGCACCGCCATGGCGGCAGGCACGGTGGCTTCCGCACAGACCGTATTCAATGAGACGTTCACTGCGGGCGTCAGCACGGCGGGATTCACCTTGGCCCAAACTGCGGGCACTTGCACCTGGACCTACAACAACCCTGGGGGAAGGGATGTAACCGGTGCGGACATCGACGCGGACTTCGCCATCTTCGACAGTGACATCTGCGGCAGTGGCGCGGACAGCTCCGGGGCCGACCTGCTCTCCCCGTCCTTTGATGCATCGGGTCCCGGCAACTTCATCCTCACGTTCAGCCAGCAATACCGGGAAATTACCAATACCGTGGCCAATGTGGAAGTGTGGGACGGCACCCAATGGAACGTGGTGTACAGCCCGGTGGGCGCGGATGTCGGCTACCCCAACCCGGCCACCTATGAATCCGTGGACATCACCGCTGCCGCCGGGGGCAGTACGACGGCACAGGTCCGTTTCCATTACGCCGGCGATTGGCGCTGGTGGTGGGCGCTGGACAACATCAACCTGTCGGTGGCCGCTTGTGCTCCACCCACCGGTTTAGCGGTTACCGGCATCACCACTTCCGGGGGCACCCTTGGATGGACGGACAACGGCAGCGCGGGCTATGAATGGGTAGTGACCACCGGCGCAATGCCCAATGGCTCCAATGCTGCAGCCTCCGGCACCGGCGGCGACATGACCATCACCGGGCTTGATGGCGGCACCCCCTACACGGCTTGGGTGCGCGCGGACTGCGGCGGCGGCAACTTCAGTCCCTGGAGCAACGGCTTTGCATTTGCCACCGGGGTTGCGAACGATGAGTGCAACGGGGCATTCCCCCTTACCGTGAACCCCAACTTCAACTGCACCAACGTGACGCACGGCACCGTGGCGGGCGCCACGGATTCCGGGACGACCTCCTCCTGCGGAGGAACCCCGGATGACGATGTCTGGTTCTCGTTTGTGGCCACCGACACCCTTCACCGCATCAGTCTGCTCAACATCACAGGCTCCACCGATGACCTCTACATGGCGCTGTGGACGGGTGATTGCGGCAGCCTGGCCCTGGTACCGAACAGCTGCAGTGATCCGGAAATCATGGAAGTTGGCGGCCTGGAGATCGGCACGACCTACTACCTCCAGGTGTTCACGTGGACCAGCACCCCCGGTCAAACCTCCGCCTTCGACGTGTGCGTGGGAACCGTTCCTTTCTGCCAACCGCCCCTGAGCCTCGCCTTGGACAGCATCAATTCACCCAATGCATGGGTGAGCTGGGCCAACAATGGCGCAATGGAATACCAATATGAACTGCGCACAAACGGGACACCCGGCTCGGGAAGCAGCGGATTGCTGGTGGAAGGAACGGTGGCAGATACGGTGCTCAACCTGACCGGCCTTCTCCCCGACAGCCTGTACATCCTGTATGTCCGCAGCATCTGTTCCCCGGGTGACACCAGTGACTGGAGCGAGGGACTGAGCCTCTTTGACGGCTACTGCAATACGATCGACTTCACCGTTGACGTGGAGCCCATCTGCAACGTGACCTTCGCAGGCATCAACCATGATTCCCCTCCCGAGGTGAATGCCTCTCCTGCCTTGGAGAATTTCCTGGCCTTCACCGCTTTCGTGGGGCAAGGTGGCAGCTACCCGATCACCGTTTCCGGGAACACCAACGGCAACTACACAACTTATGTCACTGCATTCTTCGACTGGGACCAAAACCAGACGTTTGAAACCGCGGTGCCCATTGGAAGCTTCACGAACACGGAGTGCGGCACACCCATCACGGCTACGGTGAACGTGCCGGCTGATGCCTTGATCGGCACCACGCGCATGCGGGTGGTGAAAAATTATCTTGATGCCCCCACGGACCCTTGCGGCACCTACAGTTTTGGGCAAGCTGAGGACTACACGGTGGAAGTGGGCACCGTGGGTGTGGCAGACCTTGGCACCACCTCCGGGACAACCGTGTACCCGAACCCGGCCAGCACAATGCTCCATATCGACGCGCTGAATGGCGTGGCTGCGCAAGTGCAGGTGTTTGACATGGTGGGCCAATTGGCCATGGAACAGACCAGCACAGGAAAACTGGACGTTGCCACGCTTACCCCTGGAAGTTACACCCTGCGGATCACAAAACTGAACGGCACCGGCGTTGTGCACGCCCGCTTTGTAAAGCAGTAAAAGGCGCCGACACAACAGAAAGGGCTTCCCGACAGGAAGCCCTTTTTGTTGAAACATTCCGTACCGGAAATCGGGGCCTTCGTTGGCTACCTTCGGAGCGTAATTCACGTATTTGTTCCAATTCCTTCACACTACCTGTTCCGCTCTCATGGCCGAAGATCACCTGTCGATGTGCACCACACCCCGCCGCCTCCTTTTAATGGCCGCCGCCCTCCTGCCCTTGGGCAGCCTGATCGCACAACCCGGCACCATCACCCTCGGTTACGGCGGTTCCACGGATCCCTTTTCGCCGCTGTATTCCTGCTACACGTACAACTACTCGCAGCAGATCTACACCGCTGC